>JAHEBN010000296.1 GCA_024645245.1 Jiulongibacter sp.
AGGTAATGCAAATCCTGAATAGGCAGCTAATACCTGATCAAAACAACCAGCAGGACTTTTTACAACAATCATCACTTTATCATCAGGATCAATCAGGTTAATATTTTGTAACCCGGCACCTCCATTGCTAATAACTCTTGAATCAAAAAGAATATCACTTGCATCCAGTTGACCAATTGTTCCAAAATCTCTGTAAGCTTCAACTGTTACCGGATAGGCATATGTAGTACCACCGGTTACCCTATAGGTAAGATAAGAAGGTATAGGGGTAAGTCCTCTAACTATACTCGATGTAATAATAACACTACCAGATACTGCAGCAGAAACTCCATTAGTAACACCGGGTGTATGTTGAGCCTGTGCGCTGCTTTTTAACCAGGTTCCACATAAACCATCGCTTTCACGCATATAACCATTATCAGAACCGGGGACAGCAATAACATACTCTACCTGGTTATCTGCAATAGCATTAAAATTGATTGTAAAATCTGTAGATGGTGCGATCATATCTACTGGTAAATTGGGCATTGCCTTTAAGAAGGCCGGGAATGTTGTTGAACTACTCCCTCCAAGTAAACCATTTACCAATACTCCGTTTTTAAAAATCAAAATTGTATAATTGGCACCTCCTCCATTTTTCCGCATAAAAAAATCTGTGCATGACGCAGGAACTGTTTTTGAAGTATAACCAGTTCCGTTACTTTCCCATTTAGTTAAGGAGCTGGATGCTGGCAAACTATTCCATGATACATCAGCAACCTTATTTGACTGGCCCTGTATATTGAAAATACTTTTACATGATGATACAAAATAGCTTCTTGCACTCATGGAAATTGCAGGCAAATCATATACATAAAACCCTTTGCTTCCACTTTCTTCATAATAAGTTACTACTGTATAATTATCCAGATCCTCAGGTATCTGGCTGCTACTGGTATTAAATAATTCAAAAAACTCGTCATGACTAGCCCCTGGTTCAACATACGCTTCATTCAATACTACTTGTGAATAACCGGGTACGAGTACAAAAAAAGTAAGTAAAGTAAGTAGAAATGTTTTCATTGCTTTTGTTTTAGGGTCAAAAAATAGTTAGTTCGGATGCAGAACTTATCTTGTTGATCGCAATAAAAACCGATAAATGAAAATGAAACAGACAGGGAATACCCTATAGTAAGATAGTTTGTTTCAGGGGTCGGATTTACGTTGCTTTCTTAGGATTAGTTCGATTCTGTTGTAAACATAATACGCAGTTTTTTTACTTGCAAGTTTTAAGCGTATTATTTCGTAAAAAATACAGTAATTTCTGTAGTATTTATACGATTTCTATTAATTATCAACTCTTTATCACCTAATTATTTTTACTTCTTTCTTACTACTGCATAAAAAAAGCGAATCTGCTTTCGCAGATTCGCTTAGATATTTTGAGGTATAATCTTATTTATGCCTTGTACTGAGGTATGAGGCTATTTGCCAATTCCACCATTTTCTTCAACCCATCTTCAGGCAAATTACCTTTCTTAAACTCAGCCATTACTTCTGGTAATTTGTTATCCATTTCCATTAGAAAATGCTCTTCAAATTCTTTTACTCTCTTCACTGGTACTTCCTTTATCAATCCGTTTGTACCAAGATAAATTATTGCCACCTGCTTTTCAACAGACATTGGAGAATATTGTAACTGCTTTAATATTTCAACGTTTCTTGCTCCTTTATCAATTACATTTTTTGTAGCTGCATCCAGATCACCTCCAAATTTAGAGAAGGCTTCCAGCTCACGGTATAAAGCCTGGTCAAGCTTCAAAGTACCGGCAACTTTTTTCATTGATTTAATCTGTGCATTACCACCCACACGGCTTACTGATATACCAACGTTAATCGCTGGTCGAATACCCGATAAGAACAGGTTGGTCTCAAGAAATATCTGACCATCTGTAATAGAGATTACGTTAGTTGGGATATAAGCCGATACGTCACCTGCTTGTGTCTCAATAATTGGCAAAGCCGTTAATGATCCACCACCTTTTACCAAATGTTTGATGCTATCTGGTACATCATTCATGTTCTTAGCTACTGCGTCATCATTGATAACTTTTGCAGCTCTTTCTAATAAACGACTATGCAGATAGAATACATCACCAGGATATGCTTCACGACCCGGAGGACGACGTAATAACAATGAAACCTCACGGTATGCTACAGCCTGTTTAGAAAGGTCATCATATATGATCAATGCAGGACGACCAGTATCACGGAAAAATTCCCCGATAGCTGCGCCTGCAAATGGAGCATAGAACTGTAGTGGAGCAGGATCAGAAGCAGAAGCCGCAACAATAGTTGTGTACTGCATTGCACCTGCATCCTGTAAAGTCTGCATTACACCTGCAATAGTAGACGCTTTTTGACCTATAGCAACATATATACAATAAACAGGTTTACCTGCTTCAAAAAACTCTTTCTGGTTGATGATAGTATCAACACAAATAGCCGTTTTACCAGTTTGGCGGTCACCGATAACCAATTCTCTTTGTCCACGACCAATCGGAATCATCGCATCAATAGCTTTGATACCTGTTTGTAATGGCTCTTTTACTGGCTCACGAAAAATTACTCCTGGAGCTTTTCTTTCCAGTGGCATTTCATACAACTCACCGGCAATTGGACCCTTGCCATCAATAGGCTGACCTAATGTATTAACTACTCTACCAAC
>JAHEBN010000157.1 GCA_024645245.1 Jiulongibacter sp.
AAAGATGACTATTTTGTATCCAGAAAATTATATCCTAATGTTGACTTCTACTCCGGAATAATTTACCGGGCTTTAGGCATTCCGGTAAATATGTTTACTGTTATGTTTGCTATTGGTAGGTTACCGGGATGGATTGCTCAATGGCTTGAACTTCGCAATGAAGGTCAAGCGATAGGAAGGCCACGTCAGATTTACACCGGGCATACCGCACGTGAATTTGTTCCGATTGAGAATAGATAAAAATAATAAAAAAAGCCTGCTTTCGCAGGCTTTTTTTATTATTTAATTTTGCTGATTCTTATTCAAATTTTCCCTCTCATGGCATCCAGAAAGGCATCTTTCCTTCTTCGACTAATTTCAGCTTCCTGATTATTAGTCATTTGCACCTTCACCCCATCATTAATGCGTATACTCAAAACATGATCCATATTAACCATGTACGATTTATGCGTTCTAAAAAAATCATAGGTTTTAAATTGCTGCTCCATTTGCTTTAGTGTTTTGGATACAATCAATTTTTTACCATTTTTTAGATGGACTTCTGTATAGTTTATGTCGGCTTTAAGGTATATTATATCCTGGCTACCTACTTGTTTTTTACCTACTAGTCGTATTTGTACATTCATATTTGTGGAATTTATGGATTAGGAAAAAGATTTTAGTTTTTTTTTGGCTTAATAATACCGTAAATATAATGATCCTTATCGTATGATAATAGTTGGAATATCTACAATTGTATTTATTAAACGGGAAATTATCGAAATTATTCCCTTACCTTAAATTTTAGATTTGAAGTATCCATTTTTATTCTTCTTTTTAAAGAAGGCATTTCAATCTTGAGAATAGTATCCCTGGACAAAATATGCCTTAAGGTATCTTTCAGCATACTATTAAAGGTACTATCCAAATAAGCCACTTGTAATTCAGAATTGTAACAACCCTGATAGTCTTTCTCTATTTTTACCGAAGGCTTAGGGAATGGCCCTGGTACATACTCCAATTCAGGATCACCGTATACCTTATTCATATAAATTCCAAAAATTGGTAAAGCCGATCTAGAGCCTTCACCCATACTACTTCTGAAATGTACACTTCGATCATCGGCTCCCACCCAAACACCACATACCAGGTCTTTTGTATAACCGATATACCATGCATCTGAATTATTACTTGTAGTACCTGTTTTACCGGCAACTTGTCCGTTATTTTTAAATATTTCGGAATAATTAAATAGTCTACGGCCTGTACCACCCGCTTCTTCTACGTTTCCACGCATCATGTATTCCATCAGGAAAGCCGATTCAGGTCGAATGGCCTGTCTTCTATTTGGTGTAAACTCGGCAAGCAACTTTCCATTTTTATCTTCAATTCTATAAACCAAAAGCGGTTCGGTATATTCACCCTCATTTTGAAATACACCATAAGCAGCTACCATTTCATACAGAGATACATCTGAAGTACCCAATCCAATTGACCCCACTGGGTCTAAATGAGAAGTAATACCCAGTTTTTTTCCATAGTCCACAATATTTTTGGGCCCAACTTCCAATGTAATTTGAACCGCCACAGAATTTACAGATCGTGCCAAAGCAGATCTTAAAGTTAAGTTTGCACCTGAAAATCTACCCCCTGAATTTTTCGGTGACCAGGATTTTTTTACTCCATTTTCCACCCATTCAGTTTTAACTTCTTTGTCAACTCGCTTATCGCAAGGACTTAAATTTAATGGACCATCTATGGCAGTTGCGTAAACTACCGGCTTAAAAGTAGAGCCTGGCTGACGTTTGCCTTGTTTTACGTGATCGTATTTAAAATATTTATGATGTACTCCACCCACCCAGGATTTAATAAAACCACTTACCGGATCAAAAGCCATCATCCCTGTTTGAAGAAATTTCTTATAGTATCGTAAAGAGTCCATATGACTCATTCTCATTTTCTTTTCCCCATCGTAAGAAAAAATAATCATGTCTTTCGGTTGATTCATATATTTATTCACCGAATCGCGATTACCATTGTATTTTTTAGCCAGCTTTTTATAAAAAGTTGTCCTTTTTGCCGCACTATCTAGGTAACCCGGTATTTCCTTCCCGTTTTCATAAACCCATGGATTATTTTTACCCCATTGCTGATCAAAGTCTTTTTGCAAAACTTTCATATGGGTAGCCACCGCGTTTTCAGCGTGACTTTGCATTCGCGAATCTATCGTGGTATAAATGCGTAAACCGTCGCGGTATATATCCAGACCTAAATCATTGTCATCCGACCACTTTTGCACCATTTTCCCCACAAATACTTTGAAATAGTCACCTTGTCCATCAAATGGATCATCAAGATTGATATCTAAAACAATTTCCTTTTTTTGTAGAATACGAGTTGAATCCGGGGTTAAATAACCTCCTTGAGCCATTAATTCAAGTACTGTATTTCGTCTTCTTTTGGCATTTTCAGGATTGCGTATCGGATTATAGCGGGTAGTTGCCTTTTGTAATCCTACCAGAATAGCAGATTCATCTGGTGTGAGTTCGGCAGGCAATTTATTGAAATAAGTCTTTGCCGCTGTTTTTATTCCGAATGAATTATTTCCATAATCTACTGTATTTAAGTAAAGTGTTAATATTTCTCCCTTGGTAAATCGCTCCTCCAGCTCTATAGATGTTATCCATTCTTTGGATTTATAAATCAAAGTATTGAGTAAAGGAATATAAGCCAGTACACCTTTCATTTCCTTTCGGCGGGTATTGTAGAGGTTTTTTGCCAATTGTTGTGAAACAGTACTGCCTCCACCTCTTTCGGTACCCGTAACCACACCAACAGCAACACTTGCCATGCGTCGTAAATCGATGCCCGAATGTTCAAAAAAACGCTTGTCTTCCGTGGCTATCAAAGCTTTAAATACCCAGGGCGAAATTTCAGAACTGTCTACCGGCGATCGGTTCTCGGCATAAAATTTTCCGATTTCTAATCCATCGGCCGAGATTATGGTAGAGGTTTGATTTAATTTAGGATTTTGCAATTCCTCTATACCCGGCATTTTGCCGGTAAGCCAAAGGAAATTTGATTTTAGGAGAAAAAAGAAAAAAGCTCCAAAAATTGTTAGGCTTGCAACCCATTTATAAATTTTAAAAATTATGGGAAAATAATGGCCACTGGTATCAAAATAGGCTAATACTCTACTTTTAAGATTAGATTTAGCGATTAAATAGGTATGATTCAGACTTTCCACCCGACTTTCACCAAGTATTTTCCTGAACAATTTGCTCGACAATTGCCCCATTGAATTAAGCAATTGAAAATAAAAGCTACGAACGAGGTTAAGTATTTCCTTTATTTTTTCCACTAAAAAGTAAAAAATGAACTGCAAATTAAATTAGATATTTCCAAAGTCTTAATGAATGCCCTTATAATTATTTAATTTATCCGAACAAGTATGACGATTCGGGAAAACTCTCAGATCATCTGTTTTATAATCCTTTTATCATAAAATTAGGATTGGCAAATTAAGCTTGAGTATTTTTGGGAAACTAAACTTAAATCTTGGTGGAGCAGATTCTGGAAATCAAAAACATTGTTAAACAATACGCCAACCACAGGGCACTTGATAATGTAAGTATTACTATTCCAAAAGGAGAAATTTTTGGCCTGCTTGGCCCCAATGGTGCAGGAAAAACATCCCTAATTCGAATTATAAATCAAATAACTGCACCCGATGCCGGTGAAATATTATTTGAAGGAAAACATTTGAATGAATCTCATATTTACCGGATCGGATATTTACCTGAAGAGCGTGGCTTGTATAAGAAAATGAAGGTTGGCGACCATTTGTTGTACCTGGCCCGACTAAAAGGGCTGAGCAAAGCAGATGCAATGGATAAGCTTAAGGAATGGTTTATCAAATTTGACATAAAAAGCTGGTGGGATAAACCCGTAGAAGATCTATCTAAAGGGATGCAACAAAAAATTCAGTTTGTAGCCACTATTCTTCATAAGCCAGATCTCATTATTCTGGATGAGCCTTTTTCCGGTTTTGACCCGATAAATGCCAATATCATAAAAGATGAAATCCTTAGCCTGAAAGAAAACGGCAGTACGATTATTTTTTCTACTCACCGAATGGAATCTGTAGAAGAATTATGCGATCACGTGGCATTGATTAATAAATCTGAAAAAGTGCTGGATGGCTCTAAAAAAGAGCTGAAAGAAAAATTCAAAGACAATACTTTCACAGTAAAATATACAGGTGAATTAAAAAACACACCCGGCGTATTTTCCATAACTCAAGTGGAAAATGAAGATTCACTTTACACAGGAATTGTAAAAAAAGAAGAAAATGCTTCGATAAATGAAATGATCGGAGCGATTATAAGTCAAGTAGAACTGAGAACATTTGTAGAAAACATACCAACTATGAATGACATCTTTATCAGAACTGTAAACGGCGTACCTAGCCTATAATTCAAAGTATTATGAAAAATATTTTATTGATAATCCAAAGAGAATACCTGACTCGTGTAAAGAAGAAATCCTTTATAGTAATGACTATCTTAGGTCCGCTACTGATGGGTCTAATGTACGGTTTTATTATTTGGGCTGCCATTTCATCAACAGATCAAAAACAGATCGATGTAATAGATGAGAGTGGCTTATTCATTAATAAAATCCCGGCATCTGCCGAATACGTTTTTAATTTTCCCAATATCAGTTTAGAACAAGCAAAAAGTAACTTTAAGGAATCCAAAAGAGATGCCTTGGTTTATATTCCTGCTGATATTCTGGATAATAAAAATGGCGTGAAAATTTTTGCCGATTCCGGAGTACCACTGGAATTACAAAATAAAATAGAAGGATCTATTGAAAGAGAAATTGAAAATATCAAACTTACAGAAGCGGGAATAACACGCAGCTTACTCGAAAGTGCCAAAATTAATATAGGATCAGAAACGATAAATTTAAAAGAAGGCGGGGAGAAAAAAAGCAGTTCTGCGGCTGCCACCATTATAGGTTTTGTATGTGCCTTTCTGATTTATATGTCTGTATTTATTTACGGTGCTCAGGTTATGCGTGGAGTTATGGAAGAAAAAACCAGCCGAATCGTAGAAGTTATTATTTCTTCCGTGAAGCCTTTTCAATTAATGATTGGTAAAATTGTAGGTGTTGGGCTAGTTGGGCTCACCCAGTTTACATTATGGATTTTACTTACTCTAGGCATTTTCAGTATAGGTGGAAGTATTTTGGGAAGTAAACTGATGGACTCGCAATCTTCGTTAAGTCAGGCACAAATGTCTAATTTACCGCCAGAGGCCAGAGAATTGGCTCAACAGCAAATGCAACAAGGCGGCTCTGGAATTCCGACGGAAATGATGCCAGACATCTTCAGTGCCGCTGCAACTTTGCCTATAGCTACCATTATTATTTGCTTTTTGTTTTATTTCCTGGGTGGCTACTTACTTTACAGTGCCCTTTTTGGTGCTGTGGGATCGGCAGTAGATGGCGACACGGATACGCAACAATTCATGTTGCCCATTACCATTCCGATAATTGCTTCATTTATAATCGCTCAATTTGTAATGCGTGATCCAAACGGCAGCCTGGCTTTCTGGGCTTCTATGATTCCATTTACTTCTCCCATTATTATGATGGTACGTATTCCGTTTGGCGTACCGGTTTGGCAATTGGTATTGTCCATCAGCTTGTTAATCGGAGGTTTTATATTCACCACTTGGTTGGCAGCGAGAATTTACCGCATCGGTATCCTGATGTATGGAAAAAAAGCCAGCTGGAAAGAGCTCAGTAAGTGGGTGTTTTATAAAGGTTGAGGGGTTCAGAAGTTAAGAGGTTGGGAAGTGTTTTTTTTATCGAGCTGACAAGTTATCTAGTTATCAAGTTGATTAAATGTCGAGTTGACCTGTTTTTAGCTTTATTTTTTGGGTTGGAAAGTTTTGAGGTAGTTGAGTTTTCAAGTTATCGGGCTGTCAAGTATTCAATTAGCCCGGCTTTCTAGTATTTGATTTTGGGCTTCGGGGTTGGAAAACTTTAAATTTACCTGACTTGTAGCTTGGTATTTTTTAGAACTAATGCCTCAATTCTCGAAAGGTAATGGGATTTAATTTGGTAAAAAAGCCAAAGTATCAGGCCTTGTTATTCATTTACAAAACGTAATAAATCATCTACATGCTCCCGGCTGTTGCTCAGGCGAGGCACTTTGTTTTGGCCACCCAACTTGCCTTTTTTTTGCATCCAATTGTAAAATGTACCATGGCTAACAAAGTGAACTATTGGACGTAACATGGCCATGTCGTTGGTGCGTTTGGCATCGTAATCTGAATTAACGTCGCGTAAAGTAGCGTCCAGTTTAGTTATAAAATCTTCCGTATTTGACGGCCTGCCAATACATTCAATGATCCACTCATGGCCACCTTTTTGATTTTCGCTCATAAAAACCGGAGCGGCCGTAAAGTCTTTTACCGAAATACCCGTGGCTTTGCAGGCTGCGGTAATTGCCATATCGGCATTTTCTATTATGAGCTCTTCGCCAAAAGCATTAATAAAATGCTTGGTACGACCACTTATCTTTATACGATACGGCTTTATTGATGTAAATTTAACGGTATCCCCTATTTTATACCTCCACAAACCCGAATTAGCATTGAGAATAATGGCGTAATTTTTGCCCAATTCCACCTCGCCTAAATGAATTGCTTTAGGCCGCTCTTCATCGATCTGATCCATGGGCACAAACTCATAAAACACGCCATAATCGAGCATTAGAAGCAATTCTCCTTCTTTAGAAAGATCATCCTGCACGCCAAAATACCCTTCTGAGGCATTGTAGGTCTCTAAATAAGTAACATTTGAGGAAGGGAAAAACTTGGTTTTAAACAACTCGCGATAGGGTTGAAAATTAACGGCTCCGTGAAAGAAATTCTCGAAATTTGGCCAAACTTCCAGCATATTTTTTACCCCTTTTTCTTCCATTATTCTTTCCAGCAATACCACTGTCCAGGTTGGAACCCCCAAAATATTGGTAACATTTTCGTTGGAGCAAATTTCTATCATCTTCTCCATTTTTTGCTCCCAATTATCCAGCAAAGCTATTGGCAAAGGTGGCGTACGAACAAACTCGGCCCATGTAGGTAAATTTTGCATCATTACCGCTGAAATATCGCCAACTTTAGTATCCGGATTAAAGGGGTTCTCATGCATCGAACCACCAATTGAAAGACCTTTACCGTCGAATATACTGGTTTCGGGCTTATTTTCAATCAGTAAGGTGAGCATGTCTTTCCCACCCTGATAATGACAACCTTCTAAAGACTCCACCGAAACAGGTATGTATTTACTTCGTGCATTGGTAGTACCCGATGATTTGGAAAACCATTTTATATCCGTAGGCCAGAGAATATTTTTTTCTCCCTTTAAAACCCGCTCTATATAGGGATAAAGTTCTTCGTAATTTGAAATCGGAACCCTGTTTTGATACTCCCGTAGATTGGTAATACTTTTATAATCGTATTTGCGTCCCCACTCGGTGTTCCGGCTTTTCCAAATTAAATCTTTAAAAACCTGCTCCTGAGTCTCTATAGGATTATCGCGAAAGAAATTGATACGTTCAATTCTTCGTTTCATGAAAAAACTCAGCACATCATTAATAAGAGTCAAGGCAGATGTTAATTTAAAGTAAGCTCAAAGAAATAGGCTATTTTTCGATTTCACAAATTTTTAGCCCGATTCGGGTAATCTGTTATTAAACCGTCGCAGTTCATTTCTTTTACCTTTATCATGTCTTTAGTTTCATTTACGGTCCAGGGGATAACCCGAATACCCAGATTATGAAGCTCCTGCACCCGTGTTTTGCTCAATGTTGCAAAATACGGACTCCAGATTTCAGTGCTAAATCCCAGTTTTTTTAATTGAAAATTAATATCGTTATTTTCGAAAGGTTCTATGAGAGCAGACAAGCTGTATTTCGGAAAGTTTCCTGATTGAATTTCAGTATGAAGGTATTTAAGCACATTGAAATCGAAACTTTGTATACAAACTCTTTCTGCCGGTAAGTATTTGCTGATTATTGCAATAACTAATTTTGAAAATTCTGCGACCTCATTAGGCTGTGAATTTCCGTACTCTTTTTCCTCACTTTTTATTTCAATATTGTATAAGATGGGGCCTTTGCCTTGTTCTTTTGCATATTTCTCCGCCGCTTTTATCACTTCAGAAAGTAGTGGTTTACTTACTTTCATAGGTTTTTGCTCCGGAAATTTGGGATTGCCACGCATTCCTACATCGTATTTTTTTACCTGACGATAATTCAAAGTGTAAATATTCCCCTTGGTTTCTTCATTCAAAGCAATACCGGCAGGCGAAGTGGAAATATCGGGATTAAAAAACGGGTCGTGTGAAACAAGGACTTTATGGTCTTTGGTTATAACCACATCCATCTCCAGGGTCTTTACTCCTTCATCAATAGCTCTCAGAAAAGCTGGTATCGTATTTTCGGGTAAAAGTCCACGACAACCCCGATGACCTTGAATTTCAAAATCCATTGTTTGGGTGAAAGTTAAATTGGAAATGAGAATACAATAAAAAAGGAGAATACCAATTTTCATAATTTATGAATCTTTCATCAAAAATAGATAAAGAATTTTGGAAAGTTGATTTAAAAAAACACTTCATAAAACTAAATATAATCTGAGGGTCAATAATATAGGAGCTCAATGTGACTAATGCTTTAGAAAAAAATCAATAGAAAGTTAGAATTCACTATTTTTACCACCAAAAGATATTCATCATCAATGCAAATCAAAGATATTTTAAAGCTTATTCCTGAAAATCAAGAGATTACTGTTAAAGGCTGGGTACGTACCAAGAGAGGGCAAGCGAGTATGGCCTTTATTAATTTAAATGATGGCTCCTGCCTGCATACTATTCAGGCAGTGTTGGAGTCGGATAAAATTGATGAAGAAACGCTGCGTTCTATTACCACAGGGGCATGTGTAGCTATCACCGGTAAATTAGTAAATAGTGCAGGTTCAGGTCAGGCGGTAGAAATTTTAGCTGATAAAATTCAGATTTACGGCAAAGCAGATGAGACTTTCCCGATACAACCTAAAAAACACAGTATGGAGTTTTTGAGGGAAAAAGCCCATTTGCGATTTCGCACTAGTACTTTTGGTGCCATATTTCGTATCCGCCATAATTTGGCCTTTGCTGTAAATAAATTCTACCACGAGCGGGGTTTTTTCTACCTGCATACACCTATTATTACAGCTTCCGATGCCGAAGGGGCCGGGGAGCAGTTTCATGTCACTACATTCGACATCAACAATGCTCCCAAAACTGAAAACGGCGAAGTAGACTACAAGCAGGATTTTTTCGGTCGCGAAACCGCATTGACTGTATCAGGACAGTTGGAAGGCGAATTAGGTGCACTTGCTTTATCGAAAATCTATACATTCGGGCCTACTTTCCGGGCAGAAAATTCAAACACCACACGTCACCTCGCGGAGTTCTGGATGATTGAGCCTGAAATGGCATTTTACGAACTGGAGGATAACATGAATCTGGCAGAAGAATTTACAAAATATGTTATAGCTTATGCTATCGAACATTGTGCCGATGATCTTAAATTTCTGGAAAACAGGCTTTTGGATGAAGAAAAAAGTAAACCCCAAAATGAACGATCGGAACTATCATTGATAGAAAAACTAAAGTTTGTTCTCGAAAATGATTTTGAAAGATTAACCTATACCGAGGCAATTGATATTTTGATAAAATCAAAACCCAATCAGAAAAAGCAATTTAAATATCCGGTGGAATGGGGAATCGATCTGCAGAGTGAGCACGAAAGGTATCTGGTAGAGAAGCATTTCAAAAAACCCGTTATACTTACCAATTATCCGAAAGCCATAAAGGCATTTTACATGAAACAAAACGATGATGGCAC
>JAHEBN010000297.1 GCA_024645245.1 Jiulongibacter sp.
ACAAAACCTCATGATCATTATCCAGTTGCATTAACTCCTTCACTAAGGCTCTTGCTTCCGCCATTACAGGTTCAAATAAAGTGGTACGATGGCCAATTTCTAAAATGGATAATCCTGTATTATTAAAATTTAGTACAGCCCGGCTAGCTTCTTCAAAAACTTCTTTCGGTAAAATTGAAGGGCCGGCATTGAAATTGTGAATCATGGCGCAAAGGTATTGATTGACTCTTTTTTTTAATAAAAAATCCTGTATCGTTTTTTTCAGGATGAGTCAATAAACTTAGGAAATTTCACTTCTTTATACTCCTAAATACCAAATCTTCCAGAAATTCCAACACTTTCGATTCATCTTTATCTTTTCCAAAATCTGTAAGTGCCGGAAGATGCTGCATAAAGAAATTTTGCAAGTGAGCCATTTCAATAATAGTGGTGGCTAATGAATGAGGAAATTTATACTTTGGATTACATTCCAGAATAAACTCGCTAATTAAAGCACAAAGTTCCTTGTAGGGTTTAAAAAACTGGTCTTTGTTGTCAGCTGTTACATGTTTAGTAAGATAGGTTTTGCTTCCTTCGGCAATAATAATCTGGTGCAAAATACTTTCATTTACATAAGCAGTGCTGATATCATCTTCCACTTTTGTTGCTAATAATTCAATTACTTTTTTAAGTTTCACCACAGGATCTGCAATATTATTGGTGGTATAACTTACCCGATACTCCAGCCAGCTCCAATACCAGGAAGTAATATAAATGAGTAATTTGTGTTTATTTTCAAAATAGCGGTACACACTTGCTTCTGTTGTACCAATATCTTCTGCCAGCTTTTTAAAAGTAAAATCTTCAAACCCTTTTTTATGTATAAGTAAAATAGAATGAAGAATCAGCTTTTTCCCTAATTCTGTATGCTCAGGATTGCGGAGGAACAGCTTTTCATTCATCTTTATTTGTATCTGTAATTCCATCTTTAATATCTACATGCTGTTAAGTAAAGACTATTGTTCATATCAGAGCAAATGTATAAAATTAGTTTTACAATATTTTATAATAGTATTACTATTATTTGATATTATATTACTATATTCGCTTTCCAAACAAAACCAAGATGGAATGAAAAAATTATTTAGTGAATTCAAAAGCGACTTACCAGCCAGTATTGTCGTTTTCTTTGTTGCAGTACCGCTATGTTTAGGTATTGCATTAGCATCTGGTGCACCGCTGTTTTCGGGTATTATTGCCGGTATTGTTGGTGGTATTATTGTTGGTATTGCCAGTGGATCACCATTAGGTGTAAGTGGTCCGGCTGCAGGACTTGCAGTGATTGTATTAACAGCAATTGGTTCTTTGGGTTCCTGGCCAGTTTTTTTAATGGCTGTTGTAATAGCTGGCATAATTCAGCTTGCTTTAGGTTTTGCAAAAGCAGGATTTATCGCTTACTTTTTCCCATCATCTGTTATCAAAGGCATGTTGACAGGTATTGGTTTGTTAATCATTTTGAAACAAATACCACATGCTTTTGGATATGATAAAGACCCTGAAGGGGATGATGCATTTTTGCAATCAGATGGAGGAACGACTTTTTCCGGTATAGAAAATGCCCTGAATTCTATTACTCCCGGGGCCTTATTGATTGCGGCTATTTCTTTAGCCATCTTAATACTCTGGGATACTGTATTAACCAAGAAACATAAAATTTTTCAACTGATTCAAGGACCACTTGTGGTGGTTATTTTAGGAATTGTAATGTACCAGTTGTATCAAAATGGCACTTTAAATTTTCATTTAAATCCAGATCAGGTAGTGAATATTCCTGTTCCGGCTGATATTACTGGCTTTTTTAGTCAGTTTACAATCCCCGATTTTTCTGCCATTACAAATTTTAAAGTTTGGGAAGTAGGAATTGTACTTGCTATTGTTGCCAGCCTCGAAACATTATTATGTGTTGAAGCAACCGACAAGCTTGATCCCTACAAAAGAATTACGCCAACCAACAGAGAATTAAAAGCGCAAGGACTAGGTAATGTAATTTCTGGTATGATTGGCGGTTTACCCATCACGCAGGTAATTGTTCGTAGTTCTGCAAATATTAACTTCGGTGGTAAGTCAAAATTGTCGGCCATTTTACATGGTGTATTCTTATTGATTAGTGCTTTATTTATTGCTGGCCTTTTGAATATGATACCCCTGGCAAGTTTAGCGGCCATACTACTTATGGTGGGCTACAAACTTGCCAAGCCTTCCCTATTTATAAAAATGTATAAAATGGGTTGGGAGCAGTTTATTCCTTTTGTGGCAACTGTAGTAGGTATTATTGCGACCGACCTATTAAAAGGTATTACCATTGGAATACTATTTGGAATTTTCTATACACTTCGTCACAGTTACAGAAACGCTTATCACATGAAAAGTGTAGTAACAGCCGAAGAAGGGCATGAAGTTCATCACCTGGTACTTGCAGAAGAAGTTTCCTTTTTTAATAAAGCCAGCGTATTAAATGCATTAGATGGTATACCTGATAATTCAAAAGTGATTATTGACTGTACACAATCCAAATCAATTGCACATGACGTATTAGAGCTTATCAAAAATTTTGAAAGCAATGCCAAAACAAAAAACATTACAGTAGAAAAAATCAATTTCATAGAACCAGTATTATTATAAACGCATAAACAATAAAGAATGAAAACATTAA
>JAHEBN010000158.1:0-6123 GCA_024645245.1 Jiulongibacter sp.
AAGATTTTTCTTTAGATCAAAAGGATAGAAACTTTTTTAAATGCTCTTCTGGGTTTCCGAATATTTCTGATCGAATGAATTTATACCAAGAAGCTTCTCTTCATCTTGCAACTAAAGCAATATTGGCTACTTGTGACGAAGCTCAATTGAAAGAAATAACTCACCTGATAACCGTTTCCTGTACTGGTATGTCGGCACCCGGGCTGGATTTGCAAGTCGTCAGACATTTTAAATTGGACCCGCAAATACAACGAACTTCGGTAAATTTCATGGGTTGCTATGCTGCCATTCATGGACTCAAGATGGCTGATCAAATATGTCGTGCTGATTCTAATTCAAAAGTGCTAGTGGTATGCGTTGAGCTCTGTACTTTACATTTTCAACCGCTAAATACAATAGACTATATCACTTCCAATATGATTTTTGGTGATGGTGCAGCAGCTTGTATTGTGGAAAGTGAAGGCAAAGGCTTAAAAATGGAATCGTTTTACTCAGTTTTGTCATTCGACGGCTGGGAGAAAATGTCGTGGGAAATTTCAGAGACCGGATTTTTAATGAGGCTCAGCGAGGCAATTCCTGAAATAATTGCCGGAAAAATAAATAAATGGGTAATGGATGCTTTGACAGAAAGTAAAATAGAATTAGGTGATATTCAAAAATGGGTGATGCATCCGGGTGGGAAAAAAATATTGGATATGGCTGTTAAAGAATTGCCCATAGAGCGTATGGATTTGGAAAGTAGTTATGAAGTTCTCCGGAATTACGGGAATATGTCGTCTGCAACTATCTTATTTATACTTAAGCAAATTAAAGGGGAAGTAGGGGAGAATATATTTGCAATGGCTTTTGGCCCAGGCCTTACCATGGAAAGTTTCCGGTTAAGTGTATGTTGAAAGTGAGAATAAATAAAGCCGAGTTGCTTGATCAGGAAAATATTCCCAGGCTTGATTTGTTTCAGAATCTTAGGGAGCTCGAAATAATTAATCGTTTTTTGGGTGGTCATAGGGCCGTTTTAAAAGGTGTTTCTTTTTTTGCTAAACAAAAAGACAATATGAGGTTTGTTGAAATAGGAAGTGGGGGTGGCGATAACCTCAGGGCTATTCATTCCGAATACAAAAACTCGCAATTAGCTGGTATAGATCTCAAATCAGATTGCTCGATTTATGCAAAAAATAACTCATCAGGAACCATTCAATATTATACGGATGATTTTCGTAATTTATTGAATTATCAAAATACTAATGAGGTTATCTTTAATTCACTTTTTTGTCACCATTTTAGTAACGATCAGCTCGTAGAAATGCTAAAATGGATGAATGAAAATTCAAATCTAGGTTTTTTTATAGCTGATTTGCACAGACATTGGCTAGCTTGGATTTCAATTAAGTTTTTAACCAGCCTATTCTCCAAATCCTATTTGGTTAAAAACGACGCACCTCTTTCCGTAAAACGTGGTTTTAAAAGAAAGGAATGGGAAAAACTACTAAAAAAGGCGGGCATTATTAATTATGAAATACATTGGATATGGGCATTTCGGTTTTTGATTGTGGTTAAAAAATGAAAGGAATAGCAACATATGATATTGCTATTGCTGGTGGGGGTTTAGGCGGGCTAAGTCTGGCTATTTTGCAGGCATTAAACGGAAAAAATGTAGTTTTATTTGAAAAAAATAAATACCCATTTCATAAAGTTTGCGGAGAATACATAAGTCTGGAAAGCTTAGACTTTTTACAAAGAATAGGTGTTGTGGGTAGAAAACATTCATTTCCTATTATAAAAAACTTGCAGGTAAGTTCACCTGGCGGTAAAAGCCTGAAAGCCAGATTGCCTCTTGGAGGTATAGGAATAAGTCGTTTTTGGCTAGATAATGAAATGGCAAAGCTGGCAAGATCGCTTGGTGTGGAAATTCAAGAAAAAACAACGGTTAAGGATATCCAAAAGAAAGGGGAAGAGTTTGTAATAATTACTGATTCAGGCGAAACTTTCACGAAAATGGCTCTAGGTGCCTTTGGTAAAAGATCAAACCCGGATATTAAATGGACTCGGCCATTTATTGAGAAAAATCGTAAATCATTGAATAATTATATTGGGGTAAAATACCACATTAAGTATGATTTCCCTAAAGATTTGATAGCCTTACACAATTTCAAAGATGGTTATTGTGGTATATCGGCCATTGAAAATGATGCTTATTGCCTGTGTTACATGACTACGGCCGCTAATCTTCAAAAGTGTGGTGGTAATATAATTGAATTAGAAAATACAATTCTTTCAAAAAATCCTTTTCTAAAAGACATCTTTATTAACTCCAAAAGCCTCTTTACTCAACCTTTAGTTATTTCACAAATCAGTTTTGAAAAAAAGGAACAAAGTTGGAATGGAATTCCCCTAATTGGTGACGCGGCCGGACTTATTGCTCCTTTATGTGGAAATGGGATGAGTATGGCGATGCATTCAGCAGTTATTTTGGACAGCCTGCTTAAATCTGCAGAAACTAATCAAAACCTGGAAAATCTTTGGAGTAAAGCATGGGATAAGCAATTTTCCACCAGGCTTTTTGTAGGTAGGGTAATTCAAAGTTTATTTGGGAATGAAACGAATACTGAACTTATTGTCCGTTTTTTTAATTCCCAACCTTATTTACTTCAACGATTAATCAGTATGACACATGGAAGTGCATTTTAAAATCACTAAACATTTTATTTAATCTGTTTTCCTTCTTCGGTATTTACAAATAGGATATTTGATAGGTCGTCGAAACCTTCAAAGATTTCTGAACCGAATTTTTTTATAGCGTCACTCAAAAATCCAAGTATGATGAAATCGGCGTCGGCAGAATGTTGCTTAATAATATATTTCATGTCTTCGTTTTCATCTCTGTTCAAAAACTCAATATTTGTTGATGCGATAGGTAATTGACCAGCCGATATCAGGTTTTTTAATTTTTCTTTTTCTGCATTAAGCGTTTCATTTGGGAAAATTGAAAATACTTTTATTACCCCATTTTTCCAATCAGGATGTGCCGATATTACATAGGCAAGTAAAATCATGAGGTTGGCATTCTCAAAGTCTGTTGGTGTAATCCAGATATGAATCTGACGCATCAATCCAAATTGCCTTTCGGAAGTGCTGAGTATGCCTATGTCAAAATTGGCGGCTTGTATAAGTTTAAAATTATCCACAATGGTTTTTATTTCTTTAGGTTTATTACGTGCCAGGTCAAAAATTATAAGATTATTTTCAGTACCTGAAATACTTGGCAATTGAACTACCTGAGAAATGGAATCAGATAAATTTTGATTGATTAAGGTATCTATGTATACTTCGCTCTTTGTTGCTCTGGCCATTTTAATTATGCGATCTTTTATTTGGCGGGCATCCAGATTGGCTTGTTTCGAAAGATATCCGTCGATATGATGAATATAGGTGCCGAATCCGTATTTATAAGCAATCCAGCGGTTTAGGTTAAAGGCATCTGTTCTCAGGAAAGTATTTGAGCTAAGAAATACGGCAGATGGTCTCCAGCTTTTGTGTTCTTCTTTTTCTGATTTCTGCAGGAAAACATGAATTTTCCTGCTGATTTGATACATCACGCCTTGAAAAATTACAGCAATATTCTTTTTGTCTTTATTGAAATAATTGAGTGTGAAATATACAAGCACCATTAGGAAAATGGACGCAAATGCGTAAGCCGAATTCATGAAAAACATAAGACCAAAACAGGCAATTGCTCCGAATAAGCTGATAAACCATTTCGATTTAAATGTAGGTCTGTATGATGGATCCGCGGCAAAATGTTGTAAAAAAGAAATTAAACAAAGTGATCCATATGTTACCATAAAGAACATCGAAATAATTTCAGCAACGGCGTCAAGTTTTCCTAACAGAATGAAAAACAAAGCAATAAGTACAGTTATGATGTAGGCGTTAAAGGGCTCATCACTTTGTCCTTTACCTTGTGATAATAATTTATTTGCTAATTCTGAGGGAAAAACTTTATCCCTGGCCATGGCCTGTAAAGTACGGGGAGCTACTAAAATGGAACCTATAGCTGATGAGATAGTGGCAGCGGCCAATCCCAGCGGAATAAGCCACCATCCTTGTACAGCGATATCTGCCATTACTAACCTTGAAGTATCGGCTAAGGCGGCTGGAGGGGCGGAAAAATATAACTTTATGGATATTGCTACATAGACCAACATTCCAAAAAGTGTGGCTGTTAAAGTTCCCAGTGGTATGGATTTCCCCGGGTTTTTAAGATCCCCAGAAAGGCCCAGGCCTGCTATTATACCTGTGAATGCCGGGAATATGATTGCAAATACGGTAAATATTGAAATTTTAGGTATTGGCGAAATTACGGCTTCAGGGTTAATAAGGACTGGTTTACCGGCAAAAAAGGCAATTAACGATATGGTTAAAATAGCAACCACCCAATATAATGTGGTTATGCCCAATTTTGCTCCTTTTGTGAGCACAATAGCGGTTAGTATGAATAAGGTTGGAATGGCAATGGTTTGACTTTTATGCAGCAGCCAGTCAGCCCAAGGGCTGAAAACATAGTGATCAAATAACCAATTAAATAAGGAA
This sequence comes from Jiulongibacter sp., assembly GCA_024645245.1. GTDB lineage: Bacteria > Bacteroidota > Bacteroidia > Cytophagales > Spirosomataceae > JAHEBN01. Next base: position 4,588 of record JAHEBN010000158.1, read on the forward strand.
TTGAAAGCCTCTGTAAAAGCAATTATATAAAATGCCACGCTAATTGCCTGGGATAAGTAAAGTGCCAAACCAATGGTAGCCCCAATTACTAAACCGAAAGACCGGGAAATAATGTAATAAGCACCACCTCCTTCCACACGTGAATTGGTCGCGATTTCGGAGAGTGCCATGGCTGTTGGTATAGTGACGGCATGGCCTATCAATATTATCAACAAAGTACCTGCTAAGCCTACTGTACCTAGTGCAAATCCAAATCTCAGGAATAGTATTGCTCCTAAAATGGTAGAAATAGCAGTAAAGAACACCGGCATGGTGCCGAATTTATGTTGATCTTGGGGCATAGGGTTAAGTACTCAATGTTCCCCAAAGTAATAAAATTGTTGGTTAATCCGAAATTTAAGAAGTGAAAGCTCTAAATTTTGCGTTTAAGCTCAAAATGCTGACCCAAATAAACCCGGCGTACCATTTCATCTGCGGCCAATTCTTCAGCAGTTCCTTGTTTTAAGATTTTTCCCTCAAATAATAAATAAGCCCTGTCGGTGATAGATAAGGTTTCGTTTACATTGTGATCGGTTATAAGAATTCCGATATTTCGGTGTTTTAATTTGGCCACTATTCCCTGAATTTCTTCAACCGCGATTGGGTCTACACCTGCAAATGGCTCATCGAGCAAGATAAACTTTGGATCCACTGCTAATGCACGTGCAATTTCAGTTCTTCTTCTTTCTCCACCTGACAGTACTATGCCTTTACTTTTTCGAACGTGCGTTAGGGAAAATTCTTCCAGCAAAGAATCCGTCTTTTCCCGGATTTCGGCCTTGGTCATTTTACTTTTTGCCAATTCCAAAACTCCAATTACGTTTTCTTCCACTGTGAGGTCACGAAAAACGGATGCCTCCTGGGCTAAATATCCTAATCCCAATCGGGCCCTTTTATACATGGGTAGGTCGGTAATATCTTCATCATCTAGGAAAATTTTCCCCGAATTTGGTTTCACTAGTCCTACCGCCATATAGAAAGAGGTTGTCTTCCCAGCACCGTTTGGCCCGAGCAAACCGACGATTTCGCCTTGCTCAACCTGATAGCTTACATTATTGTTAACCAATCTTTGGCCGTATTTTTTAATCAGATTTTCGGTTCTTAGAATCATTTTTTAATAAAGCTTTAACTTCTTTATCCAGCACTGGTATATTCCTAACAATAATTCTCCAAACTATATTTTCATCCACAGCGTCGTATGAATGTATTATTCTATTTCTGGTATCTACAATTTGACGAGCAGAACTAATTTTTATTTCTGGGTTGAGTTTCAATAGTTGATTTGTTGCTTCACCAATAATTTCTAATTCCCTTTCGATTGCTCTTTGTATGGTGAAGTTGTTTTGAAAAATATTGAAATTTCGAACACCATTTAAGTGAATATCAATGTACTCAATTGATTTTTCGATGTCTGAAAGATATTTTAATTCTATATCACTCATAAATCGCAATCTTAGTTTTGTTTAGTTCTTTAATAAAATAGGGGTTTTTAATGCT
>JAHEBN010000158.1:6133-9838 GCA_024645245.1 Jiulongibacter sp.
TTTGAGGTAAGTAAATCAACTCTTCTTTTTAAAAGCAATTCCAATTGATCGATAAGATTAAAATACTGATCACCGTATTCGATCGGATCCATTCCATCTTCAAATGTTATCAAAAAATCTACATCGCTATTTTTATTGAATTTTTCGGTAAGAACAGATCCAAATAAATATGCACTGGCAACTTTATGATTTTTCAAAATTTTGATAACCTTATCCTGATTTTTTGAAATTAGAGAATTCATACTCTTTCTTATAATTTGAAATGAATAAGTTTAACAAAACTAATCATTTTAGGTATTTGATTCTTATTAGCCGCCAAACTTAACATCTTTTAAATAAAGCTGAAGGCTGCTTTGCTCACGAAACGTATTTTCTTCCAACGAATAGCAAACATCGAAATACTTGGTTTCCATCAATTTCGGGTAAAAATTTTCGGTCATACCAAAACCTAATGCAGTAAAAGTTACTCCGGTCTCCTCTTCTAAAAGCTCCAGTTTCAGGTGCTTTTCTTTCAGAATTTGGGGTTCTTTTGCAAGTGTAACTTGTCGACTTACGAACACAGGTTGCATATTTTTAGGTCCAAACGGCCCCATTTGTTTCATAATGCGGTAAAATTTCGGGCTCAGATCTGACAAGGTAATTTCCAGGTCTACATCTATTGCAGGAATTAATTGATCCTGCGTGATTCGGGTAATTACCACTTCATTGAATGCCATTCGGAATTTTTCAATATTATCTTTCTCTATGGTCATACCTGCTGCATGCATGTGCCCGCCAAATTGCTCCAGTAGATGCGAGCAGGCTTCTATAGCAGAATAGAGGTCAAAACCCGATACTGATCGTGCCGAACCAGCGGCCATGTTTCCTTTGGTTCCGGTAAAAATTATAGTAGGTCTATAATAATGTTCAATACACCTGGAAGCCACTATTCCGATTACCCCTTTGTGCCAATCTTCTTTGAATAATACCGTACTTTTGGCTTCGTTCAACAGCCATTCATCGCTTCGAATCATATTCAAGGCTTCAACTGTAATGCCCGAATCATGTGTTTTTCTTTCTGTATTATGTTTTTGGATTTCATAAGCAAATTCTACGGCTTTTTTGTAATCATCTTCCAAAAGAAGTTGAACTGCGGCCTTGGCATGTTTGATTCTTCCTGCTGCGTTTATTCGGGGCCCAATCGTAAAAACCACACTTTCAATGCTCATTTCACCTTGAAAACCGGAAACTTCTTTCAAAGCCTTTAAGCCTGTTCGTGGGTTTTCATTTATTTTTTTTAATCCAAAATGAGCCAAAATCCTGTTTTCTCCTAAAATAGGAACAATATCGGATCCTATACTCACCATGGCCAGGTCGATGTATTCCAGCAGTCGATCGAAAGGTATTTCGTTTTTATCAGCCCATGCTTGCAACAGTTTGAAACCAACACCGTTACCTGTTAATTCTTTAAAAGGGTAGGAGCAATCCGTACGTTTTGGGTCGAGCACCGCAACCGCGTTTGGTAATTCTTCTCCTGGTTCATGGTGATCACATATTATGTAATCAATTCCGTATTTTGAATTGGCATAAGCTACTTTATCAATGGCTTTAATTCCACAATCTAATGCTATAATAAGGCTAATTTTTTTGTCTGCTGCCCAATCTATACTTTGTGTTGAAATTCCGTAACCTTCGGCGTATCTGTCGGGATTGTAATATTCCAGGTTTTGATAAAATTCTTTTAAAAAACCATAAACCATGGCGACTGCCGTAGTTCCGTCCACATCGTAATCTCCATAGATTAGGATATTTTCCTTATTGTCGATTGCTTTCTGCAATCGATCAACAGCCATGTCCATGTCTTTCATTAGGTACGGATCGTGTAAATGATCTAATGAAGGGCGAAAAAATAGTTTAGCTTCCTCAAAGTTTCGTATTCCTCTTTGCCACAATAAGGTGGCTAAATTGGAATCGATATTGAGCTCTTCCGAAAGGTTTTTTACTTCGGATTTCTCACTTTTAGTTGAGGGATTTGGTCTTAATTTCCAGTTCTTTTCGGTCATGTTTCAAAATTAAATAAAATTTCTGGCACAGATATTGAAATCAACTACTTACCTAAGACAATTACTTCCATTATTACATGGAAAATGTCGGCGGATTATTCGTTACAAAGATAAAACGAGTAATTCGCTAAATTTGTCAATACATTACGATGGGCGTCGCGGAGACGTCCATTTTTGTTTTTGGGAAATCTGACTTACTTTATATTTCGTAAATCAGGAATAAAAACCCACCTAATGCGATTTTCTATTTTACTGTTATTGTTTCAGATTATACATTTGAGTAATTCTTTTGCAGCGGATTTTTTCCGGGATAGTACAGATCGTATTTTAGGAAATAAATCCATAATTGCATTACCTGTGGTTTTTCGTTTTCCGGAAACAGGCTGGGGTGGGGGTGTGGCAGGTACAGCCTCCTGGAATTGGGCGAAAGACTTAACAACCGCAAAACCCTCACAGGCATCTGTCGGACTTACGTTTACTCAAAATAAACAGATTCTGGCCTTTTTACCTTTTAATATTTTCCTGAATGACAATAAGTATTATTTGAATGCAGATATCGGCTGGTATAAATACAATTTTTTTTATTTTGGAATAGGCGAAAAGCAGGTAGAGCAGGAAAGGTACGATGTGAAATTTCCCAGAATTAAGTTACTTGCAGCAAAGCAAATCCGGCATAATTTATATGTAGGGGCAAGAATAAATTTTGAAAATTACCGCATAACGGGAACGGTGGATGGAGGGGAATTGGCTTCGGGAATAATAGACGGAAGTGATTTGAGTAGAACTTCAGCCCTTGGACCGGCACTTTTACTAGACACACGTGACGCTGTCTTTTACCCTAGGAAGGGCGTTTTTGGTGAAATAAATGTATTACCTTCTTCCATGATATTTGGAGCTGATCGTAATTTTATTCAAACTACTATTGATTTCTCAGGCTATAAATCACTCGCTAAAAAGCTGGTTTTAGCAGGCAATTATTACAATGTATTCTCATTCGGAAATGTGCCTTTTAGTCAGTTGGCACAGCTTGGTGGACCCAAAAAAATGAGGGGAATTTATCAGGGCTATTTCCGCGACAAAAATACCTTGTTGCTACAAGGCGAATTAAGGTGGGAGGTATGGAAATTTATTGGTCTCACTAGTTTTAGTTCCATAGGGTTTTTGGGCAATGAAAAAGATATTTTACGATTTTCTCTTCCTAAATTTACCTACGGAATGGGTCTTAGAATTTCTACAAAAAACCACCTAAACATTAGACTTGACTATGGACTTTCACCTTACGATAAAGGTAATTTTTACGCCACTATCGGTGAAGCTTTTTAGTTGATAGGTTGACTAGTTAGATTATTAAAGTATTTGAAGAAGGTACTTAATTTGAGTCAGGCAAGGTTTCAAATTCTTTTCTTTTTGAATCGAACCAGTCTTTCATGGCATCGGGAGTTCGCATAAGTTCTTGCATTTCGCCCATGGCTTGCAAATGTGCCTTGTCACCAGTTTGATACATTTCCATACCGTGTTTTTTGCTTAATTCTGCAATTTCATCAAAAGTACTTGCAGAAAACTCCTGATCGCACGCACCGCCTAACTGTTTACAGGTCATGGTTTTCATATTTTTTTTTCAAGTTAAGTTTTGAATTGATCACATAGTTTTAATCTTGATATT
>JAHEBN010000298.1 GCA_024645245.1 Jiulongibacter sp.
CATCAACTCGAATTACAGAAATGCTGTTATTTAAAGATATAAACAGCAGTAAAGAAACACAGTAGCTGAAGAAGCCAATTATTTACTAATAAGGGGTTTGAGGTAAATTTTTTCGATTCAAATATCCTTGTTTTCAGGTTTTTCCCTTCGCTGGTTTCATTAATTCCCGAATAAACTCCTGGCAGGAATCGCTTATTTTTAATTGCGTAATTTCGTGATTTCACCCAATTCAAATAGAAATGGATTTATAGTGCTTTTGCAAAAAATAAACTATTTTAATTAAAAAATCTTAAGTCACAATTATAAAGCAAATCCCAGCGGACAGGCATAATAAATAATTTGAAAAATATGAGCTTAAATTCTGCTTGTGAAATTTATAGTTCGAGAGAACTAAATGCACCTTTGGAAGTAGTATACCAGGCATTTTCGAATCCAATTCATTTACAAAAATGGTGGGGACCGGAGGGATTTACAAATAACATACACAAATTTGATTTACGACCCGGAGGTAAGTGGCTTTTGACCATGCACGGTCCGGAAAAAGGAAACTACGAGAACTCAGCTGTATTTAACACTGTCGTGCCCAATGAGTTAATTAGCTGGACCAGGATTTCGCAACCCCTGTTTGATATGGAAGTGGCATTCGAACAAATCAAACCATCCAAATCAAGAATATCATTCCGAATGATTTTTAATTCCATGGAAGAATGTAACAAAATGAAGAATTTTGTTATGCCTAAAAATGAAGAAAACTTCGACAGGCTGGAAAGAGAACTACCTAATATTTTGGAATGCTGGAAAACTTAACCGGCAATTAGTAGTAATAAAACAGGAGAAAAATAATTTTATTTACACGCCTGTGGCCTGATGGTTTTATCTTAAGCCCGATCGGTGAATCAACCGGATTTGTTTTCCCGGTACAGTTGACATTATCAGTTTGAAGAGAGAAATTTATTATTCAATTGAAACTTTTTTTTGCGTTGAAACTTTGAAGAAAGCATTTTGTCCCCAGCATCTACAGTTAATAATACTTTACCTAAATTGAAACCTAATCGCCAACTTATGATTTAGCTTTAATAAAGAAGAAAATTAGTGAGAAGTAAAGTCTGCCCGTTTTTAAAATTAAACATGAAATAAGCTAAAATGAGATTCATATTAATAGCCCTTTTTATTCTGACTAGTTTGTCTGCTTTTTCACAAAAGAGATTTATCGAATTAGATAGTACTCAAATCTGGATAAACACCACCGGTATTGAAAACAGGAAAGAGGGTCAACCTGTGCTTGTTTTTGAGAGTGGCCACGGCACACCTATGGGCCATTGGGATAAAATACTGGAAGGAGCTTCTCAATTAGCACCTTTAATAACTTATGACAGACCCGGAATCGGAGAATCTGAACCCGATAACGAAATGCCGACGATTAAAAATGTAGCGGATAAATTACTCCGTATTTTAAAATACCTGAATATCGATCCGCCATTTGTACTTATAGGGCATTCCTTAGGAGGTGCCTATGTTCGTGGTTTTGCGGCTTATTATCCGCAATTTTTAGCCGGCTTAATAATCATCGATCCGGCTGATTTTACAGAGACTCAATTAAACAGAAAAAAGCCTTTCCTTGACATAGGATTATCAAACGATGAAACAGAAACCTTGTTCAAAAAATGGGCTTTAGAAGAAGAAAAAAACAAGAACAAACCTTCCACACAACCAAAATCTATTGTGGAAGAAGGTGAAGTGCTGGCCGAACTGAGGGCAACCGATTTTAAAGAAATCAGCGATTCAAAATTACCCAATATACCTGTGCATATTTTAACCGGTGGCCGCTATGATACGCCACCCAGATTCAGGATCAAAGAACTTAATGATTCTTTATTATTTAGGGCAAAAATGAAAAACAGGGTAGAAAGATGGACTGAGGTGGTTCAATCTGTTGATAAGGGCATGCTTTTTTACAGTGGAGATGCCGGGCATTTTGTCCATTATGATGATCCTGAATTATTTATTTCAAGTGCTATAATTGTTTTGCAGGATTACGAATCTTTAAAAAAGAAATAATAAACACATTCCATTGAAAACTAAATGTTTCATTATTTAGCTCCGCACGCTCATGAAAACCAATCAGTATCTATGCAAAAAACAAGTTATTCCTGCTGAAATTAAACCCGTATTAAAACCTAAATCACAAACCTAAAATTGATATATTTACCCGATAAAAAAACCTTATGCCCAAAATACTAATATTAATTTTCGCCACCTTGATAAGCCTGAGCAGCTTTTCCCAATCTTCAGACATCGATAGCTCAATAGAAGTAATTATCTATAAAAAAGACAGTACTCTTCGTGCCACCTTTCATGCAGATTCCTTGAAAATTGAAAAAGAGTTTGCATCGAAACTGAAATGGAAGAAAATAAAGTCTGAGCTGATTTATCCTTTGCTGGATGGCGGAAATAACTCAGGAGTGGTTCCGGTTGATAACCCGACAGAAATACCAGACCCCAATTTGAATTATAAGCTTTTGTTTGAACTTACTTCCAAAAATCCGGATTCGGTAGCTAATGAAATAAACTACGGCCTTACTGAAGTAGCAAGAGTGATTAATCTGCATATTGCTTCGGGCATTCCGGCCCAAAATATAACTCCCGTAATTGTAGTACATGCGGGT
>JAHEBN010000019.1:0-9799 GCA_024645245.1 Jiulongibacter sp.
AACTTACAGGTACCCCATCCACTACATAAAGTGGCTCGTTACCACCAAATGATCCGAAACCACGAACACGAACCTGAGAAGTAGTACCCGGCTGACCGTTAGTAATTACTGTAACTCCACCAACACGACCTTGCAATTGTTGCTCAACGTTACCAGATGGACGAGCTACGAGGTCTTTTGCCTGAACGATTGATACTGCACCGGTAGTTTCACGACGATTGTCAACTGTATAACCGGTAACTACAACCTCCTGAAGGGCCTGAGAATCGGTCAATAAATTAACATTTAATACATTCTTGGTACCAACGCTTAATTCCTGTGCCTGGTAACCCACGAAACTTATTACCAACACATCGCTGTTATCCCTAATGTCGATTGAGAAATTCCCATCGGCATCAGAAATCACACCTTTCGTAGTTCCTTTAATAACTACAGATGCTCCCGGTACTCCGAGACCATCATTAGAATCAACAACTTTGCCGCTAACTTTTCTCCCTTGGGCGAATGACATGGTCACTGTCATTATCATTCCCAAAGTAAGTAGCAGAAAGTACTTCGGATAGAATTTTACTTTCATAGAAAATGAGGTTAAAAAATTGGTTAAAATGGTACAATAACTCAATCAATAGAATTTGAGCCCCGAAAACTAACTGAAATAAAAAAATCAAGCAAGATATATTATGTATTTAATCTTAAAAATATCCAATATCATATAGCTTTATTTTAAATATTATACTATTATTATTAGAATATTTAAATTTAATAAAGAAATGAAATCCTCCTATAATCATATAATTTTTCAATAAAATATTATATCAAATTACAAGAATGGCTAATTTTAAATAAGTAAATAGGTTATTATTATGGCTAAAATCGATTCAAAAGGGCATTAAAATATAAAACCGTTTTTATTCTCCAATTTTCAATATTTTAAATCAGAAAATTTCTGTTTTTTAGTATTCCCTGTTTCTTGAAATAATATCGAAATATTAATTCTCTACGAAGTGAAAAACTGGTAAAATTTCAAGAATAAAGGATACGTAAAATTCTTATCCTATTTTAAAAAATAAATGATATTGAGAAAAAAAATGGTAAAATTTCGCCCAAATTTTTTTACTATTTGCAAATTCAAATAAGAAAAAAAATATTCTTTGAAATGCATGGACTTGCATTTTAGACTGTTTTTTTCCTCCTCTATACCCAAGAATAAGAGACGTGTAAAAGTTTGTTAAAAAAGCAAGGAAAAGGTTTATTCTATTTTTATATAATCAGCCTCAAAGGGCAAAATTATTTTTTTACTGGATTGCGAAAGATAGGATACTCCGTGATATATTTCTTTAACTTGTTTATGACTTTTAAGGTAATAGGTTACTCTTTTCGACAAAGTTGGTGCTTGTTTTATTTTAAACTTTAGTTGTAAAGAAAATTGTTTTAAATTCTGAGAGTTTTGACTTGCAATTAGCATTAAACTGTTATCAGCAGACACCAGAGAAACCAAAGATTTAGCATCACCAGGTACATTAAACCCAGAATTTAACTTAGGCTTAAAATTACCTTTCCCATCGCCTAAAAGTAGCAAACCATTAGAAGCATCCAATTGACCAACCATAACTTCATAGGAATAATTATTGGCCACCAATAAAACATCAAAATGTCCATCTTGATTGTAATCATCTATCAAAGTGGCATTTACGGGTGAAACCTGAGCTAGCACGGGCAATGGGCTAAGTTTAAACTTGCCTTTTCCCAAATTAATCATCACAGCGGATTGAACATAATTGAGCTCGGATTTATGAGCCATTTTCAACTCTTCTTTTGTTAATAAATTATCCATGTCTGCTGAAACAAATTCCTTGTAGGTAGTAAACCGTGATCGGGTAGGATTCAACATTTTATGTACATCATCTTTGGTATTATAGGGCACCAGCTTAGTTTTAAGAGCATTCTCGCGGAAATAAACAAAAGGGATTATATCATAAACGCTATTTTTATCAAAATCACCTGATAAAATATAGGCAGGTTTTTCACTGTTCCCTTTCAATAATTCATTTTCGCCAATATTACCCAGAATATAATCGATATCGCCGTCGTGGTCAAGGTCGGCTCCATTTATGCTATTCCACATTCCCAACTGATTTTCAAGCCCCGTATTTGCAAGCTTTTTAAATTTCCCATTTGTATTCTCAAAAACCTGAATGGCCGCAAAGTCTCCTGCAATTATCAAATCAAAATCCGAATCGTTATCGAAATCCGTCCATAATGCGTCATTTACCAAACCAAAATTTTTCAAATCCGGAATTCTGGCATCACTCTGATCTGCAAACTTTATTTTACCCGGGCTTGATTCATTAATTAAAATAAAACTTGATGTTGGTTTAGGATATTGTTGTGGGGTTTGCCTGCCACCAACAAATAAATCCAGGTCACCGTCATTATCTATATCTGCTGCACGCACGCAGGAGCCACTGGAATAAAAACTGGGAATGGCCTCATTCTTTAAAATCAGCTTACCGTTTCCGTCATTTTCATAAAAACGATCAGCAAAAGAAGGATCCTCTTCAGGTGCTTCATTTCCACCCGTTGCTATATATAAATCCTGATCGCCGTCATTATCGGCATCAAAAAAGAGAACGCCCGTGTCTTCCCAATTTTTATTTAGCGAATCTGTGGGAGCAATAATCGGGTCTTTGTGAAATGTACCATCCGATTTTTGAATAAAAAATGTTCCGTTAATGAATTTTGGACCACATACATAAAAGTCATCCAAACCATCGCCATTAATATCGGCGACTGCTAATGAAGGCCCCATGCGACTCAGTCGCGATGGAAGCAGATTTTGAATATTAAAATCAACAAAATCAACTTGTCGGTGTTTAAATTCAAACTTATCCGGGTCTTCTTTAAAAATAGCATTTACTGGTTTTTCCTTGAAATCATATTCACCACCTGCATCGCTATATTTCAGCAAAAGTGTTTGATTTGTTTTTACAGTTCCGATTTTCTGAAATTTGTGATCGGGCCAGATTACCACCACATTATTTAAAACAGTATCTGAACCCAAGCCAAAATGGGCAAAATTTTCTATGGTAGATTTATATCCTCTGAAAGGATTATTTTCAAAAAACAAGAGTTCCCCATTTTGTTTAGTCGCTTTTATTATTGCTCCGATTCCATTCTGATTCTTATCGTTTCCTTCAAAGCCAAAACGTAGGTAATGATTTTTAGCTACATCCGTATGATTTTGATACACAAAAGCGGAATCATTTATATTATTTACCACATAATCTAAATCTCCGTCGTTATCCAGATCGGCATACACAGCCCCATTTGAAAATGAAGGTATTTCCAGACCCCAATCTTTTGTGACATCTTCAAATTTCAGATCTCCCGTGTTCTTAAAAGCATAATTGCTTATTTTGACAACGGGAATCTGATCAAGAATATAGTTTAAATCCATTAAGTTAGCAATCTGAGTACGGTAGGCCATAAAATCCCGATCCGTGATATCACGTGGAAAACCATTGGTAATCAACAAATCACGATAGCCATCGTTATCAAAATCGGCCAGAGAAGGATCCCAGCTCCAGTCTGTTTCGGCCACATCGGCTAAAAGGCTAATGTCTGAGAAAAAACTATCATTACCATTATTCAATTGCAGTGTATTACGCATGTATTGATAGGTAAAACCGAACTGCTTACTACTTTGAAAAAACGGCAGACTTATGCCATTGATAAACATTTTCTTTCTTTCATTGTAGCGAGGCAACATATCGAGTGCGACAAAATCCTGTAGCCCGTCATTGTTGATATCTGCCACATCATTTCCCATTGCCGATTGGCTTGTGTGTTTAAAGTACTTTTTCGCCTGGTCCGTAAAGGTACCATCCTGATTATTTACATATAGAAGATCATCGGTGATGTAATCATTGGTAATATAAATGTCTTTCCATCCATCCTGATTTACATCGGTAATATTAATTCCAAGGCCATAACCTTCAATCAAGATCCCAGCTTCGGCCGATACATTGGTAAAAATAGGGTGATTCTTTTCCTCGCTCCAATCATTGCGATAAAGCCTGTCTGTATTTGGATTTGAGCCATCCACAATCTTGTCGGCAAATAAACTCGGCCATTTCCCAATTCTGTTTGTAAGTACATACAGGTCCAGGTCACCGTCGTTATCGTAATCAAAAAAAGCTGCATTTTCAGAATGACCATTATCATTAATACCGTATTCGGCGGCCATTTCTTTAAAAACAGGTTTGCCACTCTGAAGTCCCTGATTCACGTAAAGTAAATTTTCACGGCGTGCAGGTTCCGTATTATTAGTGGAAGTTACGGCAATGTAAATATCCATTTTCTTATCGTTGTTGATATCAACTAATGCCAAACCGGAACACCACTTACCATCGCCACTTATATTGGCGGTTTCTGTAATGTCTTCAAATTTAAAATCCCCTTTATTCAAATAAATTTTATTACCTACCTGATTTCCTGTAAAAACCAGGTCTTGCAGACCATCATTATTAAAATCAGCTACTCCTACTCCGGCACCATTATAGATATAATCAAACCTTAGGATATTTATTGAGTCGTTTTCGGTTATCCGATTGGAGAAAGTCACACCGGTATACTCTGCAGGCATTCGTTCGAAAAGTTCTTTTTTTCGATTACAAGAAGTTAGAAAAAATAATAGAATCAGAAATAAACCAATTAGACGACTCATGCTTTTAAATTAAGAGACAAATTTAAGCGATTGACAAATTTAATAGAAGGATATAAAATTATTTCGAAAAACCAATCACCACTTTATCAGTAAGTTCAATAATTTGATTATTAATATTTAATACTGCGTGGATTATATAAGGGCCAGTTGGCAAAAGTTTTCCAGATGCATCCAGTGCTGCCCATGATGTACTTGCAAGACCAGATATATACTGATTATTCCATAATTTACTTACAAAAGCTCCATTGGCATTATAGATATCAAGGGAAGCCAAAGCGGAATAATTTAAATTTTGAATTTCTATTTTCAAATCATCGTTCTGCCCGTCTCCATCCGGAGTAATAACCTGAGTTGACAATATCATTTGCAATCCAGCATTTGCATCAACTGTATAAACAGGTCGAAATCCTGGTGTGGCATAGCCGTATGTCGAAGAAACAGATTGCCAGTTTTCCGGAACAGATGCTGAAATATTCAAGTCTTTTCTTTCTAAAGATACTCCATCTACTACATCCAGGTTTGCATTTTGCATGGATTCGGAATAAGAAAAACTGTCTATTATTTTGCCCGTTGCATCTAGCAGAGCTACGGTACCCGCAGAATTACTAAATGACGGCAAAGCACCGATTTCAATTATTTGACTAATAATTGATTCCGGATAAAAACTAAGCAACTTATTTTTATCAATCGTAAAACAAAAAATTTCATCGGGCTGCATTAGTAAATCTGCTAAACTGATGGGTTTGAGGTTGATTGCTTTTCCATTTTCATCCTTATTGGCCAATGACCATTTACGCAAATTCTGAATTCTATTACTCCCATTAATAATTTCAACAAAGTCATCGCCACCTGTTCCAGGGTTAAATAGAATTTCAGAAATTAATACATCTGCCGAATCGGCAGGACTTGCATTACCTATTGAAAATGAAATTGGTGCCGATACGTTTCCTGAGCAATCTGCAAGATTATGAATTTTGAAATCATAAAAAACATCATTCTCAATCGTACTTTTTATTTTAAATAAAACAGATGTCTCCGTTATTCTCTTTATGCTGTCAATTTCAATTTCTTTGTCAACCGATTCAATTTGAAAATCGGAAATGCTGTACGCTAGCTTTTCATCAAATATCAGTTCCACTTCATTATCCGAAATTTGATTGATGGTTGTCAAAACCGGAGGAGTGACATCCGGCAATGTGGCAGTGGCGGCATTTACTTTACCCGGAGTGCCACCAGAATCATCGGATGTCGACGTCCAGTTTTTTGCATCGATACAGGGATAATTAAAATCAATCATTTCTAGGGAATATCCCTGATCGCGACCTTCAGAATACCACTTATCCTGATAATTTATTTCAAAAACCAATTGATTTGAGGCATTTCTGAGCATCAGCAAGCTACCGGTATTTAATAAAGAGAATTTTGAAAGTTCTACTACCGGCCCGTAAGGTTCAAATGATGTACCATTACCCACTCTACAAACAATCAGGTAAGTATTTGCAGAAAAATCAAATGCAGGAAAAGTTACTGAGGTATTTGCATAAAAAAGTGTAAACCCTTTCAGATTTATGGTGCCGGAGGTGTTGTTATATAATTCGATATACTCTTTTTCAGGTAAGCCATGAGATGGAGTGGGATCTGCAAAAATTTCGGTAATCAGAATATTGAAATTGGGAATTTCATTACTCTGTGCACTGATTTCGCTTTCAACTGAAAACAAAAACAGTATAATAATCCAATAAAATCTTTTAGCAAAAAGTAAATTCATTTATATATCGCAGATTTGAACTCCCTGTTTCAAAGATGCTAATTTATCTGCTCTTTCGGGAATAAATTCCTGAGCAACGAATCCTTTGAACCCAGTTTTAACGATCGCTTCCATAATTGCGGGATAATTGAGTTCCTGCGTATTGTCGATCTCATGACGACCGGGGACTCCGCCTGTATGGTAATGTGCGAAATATTTGTGGTTTTTATTTATGGTTGCGATTACGTCGCCTTCCATAATTTGCATGTGGTAAATATCATAAAGTAATTTGAACCTATCAGATCCTATTTTATCGCACAAAGCAACTCCCCAATTGGTATGATCACACATATAGTCAGGATGGTTTACCTTGCTATTAAGCAGTTCCATTACCAAATTTATTCTTTTTTGTTCGGCATAATTCATTATTTTTTTCAGACCCTCCGCACACACTTCCATTCCTTGCTCATCTACCAGATTTACCTCCCTGTTTCCGGAAAAAACAATTACGTTTTCGAAACCTGCTTTTGCCGTATTATCAATAGCCTCTTTGTAATACTGAATTAATTTTTCGTGGTGTTCTTTTTTGTTCCACCCATTTGTAATCCCAAAACCGGGTGCGGAAGCCGAAACCATTGCAACCTTTAAACCGTGTTTTAGTACAACCTCGAAGTCTTTCACTCCCAAAAGTTCAATAGAAGAAAGACCTATATCACTTGCTGCCTTACATAAATCCTCCAGTGAGGTATCAGGATAGCACCATTTGCATACCGAATGATTGATTTTTCCTTTAATATTTTTCTCTAAAGATTTTTCTGCCGCATCAAGCCTGTAATTTAATCCTCCTGTTAAAGCCGCTGCTCCTAATACTTTCAAAGCATTTCTTCTGGAATTCATATCTTGATAATTTTGATTTAATATTGTATTAAAATTAGAAATAATAAATCATTAACATGCTTTTAAGTAAAAAATAATCCTTCTTTCATTGCCAATCACGCTTTTGATTTTGAGTTTTTGCCCGGCAAATTATTCAATTTTAAATAGTAGCGAGGCAAAGTATACTGATACTTCTCTATTGAAATTAGCAGATAAACCAAGCTGGGCCGATGAGTTTGAAAAAGATGGAAAACCAGAAACAACAAATTGGGATTATGATCTCGGAGGAAAAGGTTGGGGGAATAATGAATTGCAATACTATACCGACAGATCAGAAAATGCACGTATAAAAGATGGTTATCTGATAATTGAAGCGAGAAAAGAAGATTACCTGGGCAGTAAATATACTTCGGCAAGATTGGTTTCCAAAAATAAAAAGGACATGCTCTATGGCAAAATAGAAGTGCGGGCAAAGTTACCAAAAGGTACAGGCACCTGGCCGGCTATCTGGATGCTGGCAACCGATAACTATTATGGAAATAACTATTGGCCTGATAATGGAGAATTAGATATAATGGAGCATGTTGGATTCGATCAAAATCGTATTCATTCCAATATCCATACAAAAGCATTTAACCATGCTATAGGTACAAATAAAGGCAACAACATGTTAATTGAAAATGCAAGTTCTGATTTTCACATATATGCCATGGATTGGCGACCTGATAAAATCACATTTTCAATTGATGGAGATGAACTTTTTGTATTTGAAAAGCAATCTGATTATGGCTGGCGTGAATGGCCTTTTGATAAAAATTTCCACCTAATACTAAATATAGCAATTGGTGGAAACTGGGGAGGTCAGAAAGGGGTCGACGATGCTATTTTCCCTCAAAAAATGTTAATTGATTACGTCCGCTATTATGAATTGAAAAATTAATAGTAATTACAATTCAATTTGTAATTCTTCCAGGAATCGATAATATGGGTCATATCAAGTGTAAACTCTTTGTACTCTCCAACGCCAACGTTCTGAGAAAACATTACATTACCTGAATTCATAAATTCAAACAACTGAACTACATGCGAATCTGTGCTTTGATTCCAATATTTCAATTTATAAACATCCGGTTTAATATATCGCATTGTATGATCAGGGTGATTGTTACTTCTTAAATTATCTCCAAATTTAATATGCATCCCTCCTTTTTTATCATCCAATGACCAAACCAACTTACCGGATGAGTCATATAATTCCATTTTTACCATGGATACAATTTTATTGGTTCCTCCATATTCATTACCTGTTGTAGAATGACTTGGTAAAGTAATTGTAACCAAACCATTTTTTGTTTGATCACCATTATATGGTTGAGTTCTTGGTGCCACATATGTCACACCGGCTTGACCATAAAACTTGAATTCACTAAAACCGGGCAATTGAGAATACAATTGCCAATAATCACTGCCATATATATACCCAACCCATCCTAAATACCAATCTGATGGTGTGGGTGTAGGGGTTGGCGTAGGTTCCGGTGTTGGAGTAGGAGTAGGTTCCGGTGTTGGAGTAGGCGTAGGTTCCGGTGTTGGAGTAGGTTCCGGTGTCGGTGCTCCAACAACAATAGCGTCAAAATTACTACCAAATTCTGCATCCATAAACCCATCTATTTCAATAAAGTTAGGAGAAATTAACTCAATACAGGCTTTTGAATTACCGCTTACTTGTAGATTCTTTACAGCAATAGAATAATTTACCACACTTTTACAATTAGCATCAGTTACCACTTCATTTATTTCAATTTGAGCAAAAAGGCTACTTGAAAAACAAAAGCTTAAAAGTAAATTGATTAGAAAAGACCTATTCATAACTATTTTTGTTACTATTTTGAATACAAGTCTGATTTCAAGAATTATGCCAGAAAAAAAAGAAAAAGATATTAAGCGGTACGAAAAGAAAACCATGCAATCATTAAACAGGCTGGAGCCTGAAGAATTTCATTCAGTTGAAAAGATAAATTTGAGTCTGATTTTGGATAACATCCGTAGTCTGCAAAATGTAGGCTCCATTTTCCGAACATCAGACGCATTTAATTTAAAATGCATCTATTTATGCGGAATAACTGGCACTCCTCCAAATAAGGATATTGAAAAATCAGCCTTAGGAGCAACTACCACCGTAAAATGGATTTATAAAGAAAAAATTAAAGAATTGATCGAAGAACTTATTGAACAAGATTATAAAATTTATGCCTTGGAGCAGACAGAAAACAGCTCAAATATGTTAAATTTTGAATATTCTTTTGACCACGATACAGCTATAATTTTAGGAAATGAAGTTTTCGGGGTATCGGATGAAGCATTAAAATTGGTACATGGCACCATTGAAATACCACAATTTGGCACTAAACACTCTTTGAATGTTGCAGTTTCTACCGGAATGCTGGTCT
>JAHEBN010000019.1:9826-37734 GCA_024645245.1 Jiulongibacter sp.
AAACCATCGTAATCTATTTTCAGAAAGTAACGACCGGCGGATATTCCATTTTTTAGAATAATCTCCTGCGGTAGTAAAATATTTGAAAGCGATTTCACAACTAGTGAATTACCCACAGAATTATAAATGGTGAGTTTCGCACTCGGAATTAATTTATTTGAGGTAATACTAAATCTAAAATCTTTGACTGGATTTGGAAAAATTACCAAACCGTTATTATTCTCACTTTTTTGGTAAATATAAATTCCTGAAAAATTGGATCGACAGAGCAATTTACCTGATTCATAACGTTTAAAAACCTTTAATTGATAAGAACCGTCTTGTTCAGCATTAATTTTATAATCATTTTCCGGAAGTAAGTTACCATCAAAATACCATTCAAACTTCTCAATATTTTCAATACTTGTTGACTTTAATGAATATGGTCCATATTGAATAATATCCGGAGCTATTTCACGGTCATACACGTTGATAAAGACAGACTCCGACTCTTCTGATATACAGCCATAGGAATCCGTAATATTTGCCGTATAAGTTTGGTTACCAGTACTCGGAATAACTTCAATTTCTTTAGCGGACATCCCATTACTCCAATTTACCAAAGTACCTGCAAAATCTTTTATGGAAAGCTTCAAATTTTGATCTTTACATACCGCATAAATGCCATTAGATGTTACAATGGTTGGTTTGGCTGGTTTAGGCAAAAACCTGGCCTCTATGGTATTTGATTTGGGCGATAAACAGCCGCTTTGATTAATAAAATAAGCACTTACACCTGTATTTTGAGTTACCGAATATTTATCGGCGATTGTACCGTCAGGCCATTTTACTCTTAAGCCGCCAACCTGATTAGCCATAAACTCAATGGAACCACCTTCGGGCCCAACGCACAAGGAAGAACCATTAACAGGTGAAATTGTAGGAGTAACTTTTGGAATGTAGTTTACAGCATTTAGCTTAGCCGTATAAAAGAAATTCCCAATGCTATCTCTAACTATGGCATAGTGAATTCCTCCACTTACTTTTAATGTTGCCAATGAAATAGAGGAATCCCAATTTACCGAAGCAACATTACTTTTGGAAATACTCAAATTCAGCGTATTAGAATAATCGCAATTCGTTGAAATTTTAAGAAAGTCATACCCTTGAAACGGTTTGCTTTTATTAAAAAAGTTCAGGTCTAAGCTTTCAAATAATCTGTCTGCCAGCTCTGAAATACCATATGTACCATTCAGATTAGATAAGTGAACACCATCGATCCTTTGAGGTTGAATTAAATCTGTATTTGGTCCGGCAAATACATTTTCAACATCCGAAATAACTCTGTTCTGAGCATTTATAATCTGATCATGAACAGAATACAGATTTCGGGAAGTACGGGTGATCATCCAGCTTATATCTTTACCGGAATCTTTTCGGGATATTTCAATAAGGTTTTTTAGTTTAGTGTAGTAAACCTCTTCATTTGTATTTAAATCGCTTTCACCCTGAATCCAGATGATGCTTCGGAATCCGTATAAGTTTCCATGATTTTGGAGGATATATTTCAGGAAAGTATAGGGTCCATTATTCGGAAAAGTAACACCAAATCCGTCGAGAGTTGTTGGAATACCTTTAGAACTGGAATCCCAGTTTTCGATTGTAGTACCTTCAAAAGCGGTATTAAAAAACATAACCGGCACTTTTAAAGAACTTACCAATTTTTCACCTAATTCTCCCCAGGCCCAGGCACCTTGGCCATGCGGACCAACATTAGTTTCACGATTAAGATGTACAAAATCTGCAATTGGCGGATTTTTTATCAATTGATCTTCCTTATAATAACCATAGGCATTAACCCTATCGTCTATGGCTCCAATCGGGTTAAATCTTAAAAATCCCTGGGCGTTTGATTGACCGGAAATAATAAAAACTTCTCCAATTCCAACTTTTTCAATTATTCGAAAATATACCGGCTCCCCATTTTGTATAGCCCTGATTTCTAAATTGTACCAACCACCTATTCCAGCCACTTTGCCTGAAAATGCGGCAGCGAATAAATTGTCTTCAATCAACTGCCAGTCTGTAAGTGCACCTTCACCTTCATAAATAGGCACTAATCTACCTTCAATCCGGTCTACATTAAAGTCTACAAAACCATTAACCTGGACAAATCCATTGTTTTGATTATCCCTTTGAAACACTGCACGAGAAACAGGAAAATTTACTGTTATTTGTGCAATAAGGTTTTTTGAACTCAAAAAAAATAAAAGAAAAAACAGATTATGTAATTTCCTGAACATGTCTACTTAATTAAGTGGTTTTAAGTCAGATTCCTTTAAACTGTTTTAAAAATCTGACATCGTTATCAAAAAACAATCGGATATCTTTAACGTCATACTTTAGCATAGCAATACGTTCAATACCCATTCCAAAAGCAAAACCGGTATATTCATTAGAATCTATCCCACAGTTTTCTAATACATCCGGATCTACCATTCCCGAGCCCGCAATTTCCACCCATCCACTGTGTTTACAAATATTACAGCCATCTCCTTTACATATAAAGCAGGAAATATCAATTTCGGCACTTGGCTCAGTAAAGGGAAAATAACTGGGGCGAAGTCTTATTCGGGTATCATTACCAAACATCTCGCGAGAGAAATAGAGTAATGTATCTTTTAAATCTTTAAAGCTTACATTTTTATCCACATAAAGACCCTCAACCTGATGAAATTGACAATGTGCCCTTGCAGAGATTGCTTCGTTCCTGAAAACCCTGCCAATCATTATCGATCTCAAAGGCGGTTTCGTTATTTCCATAAGCCTGATCTGAACATTAGAAGTATGCGTACGTAAAAGCATATCCTCCTTTTGTGATTTACCTTTGGAAACAAAAAAGGTATCCTGCATTTCCCTTGCCGGGTGATTTTCAGCAAAATTCAGGGCTGAAAAATTATACCAGTCCGACTCTATTTCGGGCCCTTCTGACGAACTAAAACCCATTCTGGCAAAAATTTCTGTAATCCTGTTTCTCACCAAGGTAAGCGGGTGCAAACTACCGGCTTGATCTGGAATTTCGGGTAAAGTAATATCAGGAATATCCTGGTTTTTAATATTTATTGACGTTAATGCCTCTTCATGAGAAAAATACAATTCTTCTATTTTAGCTTTAAGAACATTCAGCCTTTGGCCAACCTCTCTTTTGCTTTCTTTCGGCACATCCTTAAAGGCCTCAAACAGATCATTTAAAGCACCTTTTTTACTCAAAAACTTCAATCTAAAGTTCTCAAGCTGCTCAATTCCTGTAATAACAGCACTCTCAACTTCACTATTTAACTGCTCTATTTTTTCAATCACCTTATCCAAGTTTAATGCAAACGGCTACAAATATAATAGGAAAATAAAAAATAAGCAGTAGTTAATAGATACAGCTTATTTTTCCTCTATTTTATCCAAAACAGAATTAGGTATTTATACCTGTTTTACAGGGTAATTTTACCCATTTCAAATACCTGTATTTTTTATAACTATCTGTTTATTATTTAGTTACTGGATATTATCAAGAATCCTAATATCTGATTTAACGGTAGCCTGTGTATATTTACCCACATTCCTAACCCAATTAAGCGATAAAATGAAAACCAATAAAAAAACTGGTTCTTCCATAATTAAAATTAATGCAGGTGAAAAAATGGTGGAACTGGAGACCAAAAAGTTAGTTTTTTTGGAAGCACACATTAACTATACTTTTTTACACACCCTGGAAGACATATACGTTATTGCCAGAACTTTAAAAAATTACGAAGAGAAATTATCTGAAAATCATTTTGTAAGAATTCACAAATCTTATCTGATAAATAAAAGCCATATCAAAAAGATTACAAAAAATAAGGTTCAAGCAATTGTTAGCCTCAGCAATGGCGTTAAGTTACAAGTTTCGAGAAGAAGGTTGAAAGAGTTTATTGAAAAAACAGAAAAATACTAAATTAAACTTTAGTGGTTAGGTGATTGGAAATCAGTTGTTCAATGAGCAACTGATTTTTTTTACTGAATGATTTTATAATTCCGTTTTGCATTATTTAAGCTTGCACAGTTGAAATGCCACCATTCACTGGTAATTGGTGAAAATCCTGCTTTATTCATTATATTTCTAAGCATTTCTCTATTATTTATCTGCTTACTTGTCAATTTGCCAATATTTAACATCATACTTTCTTTTCTTGGATAAGCCAAATCGCCAAAATAATCATATTTAGTACCCATATCCAATGCCGTATCCTTCTTAATATCGAATATTGTGAGATCTACCGCACATCCATAATTATGTATAGAGCCCTCCAGAGGGTCTGCCACAAAAGCCTTTCTCTGGTCCGCCGGAATACTATCTAAAGCATTCCACAAAATGTATTGTACACTTAAGGGCCTTACCCCATCAAAAATAAGCAGCCTTAAATCCGGATTTTCTAATTGTAAGAGTTGGTTTACATTTTTCAAACGTTCAGCTACATCGGGCTGAAAATAGGCCTTGTCTAAATCTCCATAAACATCTTGTCCGAAAAAATTATCTGTAGTTGAGTATTTCAATTCGACTTTTATTTCGGGATCTATTTTTGATATATCCACCAAACCCTGCTCAATAAATTTTACTTCCAAATCACCCAATTGCTCATTAGCCGATATTACTACTGACTTGCCGGATAATGAATCAATAAAATCTTTTGACTCATCAATCTCGTTTTGGCTTGAATCTTTGCTACTGCATGAAATCAGGAAAAATACTAAAAGGAAAATTATTTTTTTAAAAATTGTCATCGGATTTGTTTTTTATAATCAAACTTGTGGACAAATTACACCAAATTATTTACCCACTTCTATTCTTAGTATGGTTTTAAATTACATATGGGCCGGTTTTTTCGTAGTTGCATTGATTATTGCTTTGATCAAAAACGTAATATATCACGATGTAAGTATATTTGAAACTCTGGTTAGTGGCATTTTTGAATCTGCCAAAACAGGCTTTGAAATTTCTCTGGCACTTACCGGTATAATGACCCTTTTTTTAGGAATATTAAAAGTAGGTGAAGATGCAGGAGCTATCCGCTTCATTGCCCGTATTGTAGGACCATTTTTCAACAAATTGTTTCCCGGAGTACCTAGGAATCATCCGGCCCATGGGCAAATGATCATGAATTTTTCTGCTAATCTATTAGGACTAGATAATGCAGCCACTCCATTTGGCCTCAAGGCAATGGAGAGCCTACAAGAGCTTAATTCGTCAAAAGATACTGCATCTGATGCACAAATCATGTTTTTAGTACTACATACATCAGGATTAACACTTTTGCCACTTAGCATTATGACTTATCGTGCTACAATGGGAGCCTCCGATCCTTCTGATGTATTTATCCCACTCATTTTGGGTACTTATTTTACTACAATTGCCAGCCTTATTTTAGTTTCTATTCGTCAGAAAATTAATTTATTTGATAAAACCGTTTTTTCCTGGTTAGGAGGAATCACACTGGGTATTGGGCTTTTATTGTTTTATTTACAGACCTTATCGAAAACAGAACTGGAGGTATTTTCAAAGGTATATAGCAACCTGATCTTATTATTAATAATAGTATCTTTTATAGTAGGTGGCCTTTGGAAAAAAATCAACATATTCGACTCCTTTATACAAGGAGCAAAAGGGGGTTTTGAGACGGCAGTTCGCATTATCCCCTATCTGGTAGGAATGCTTGTAGCCATTGGGGTATTTAGAAGTTGCGGTGCGATGGATTACCTTACGGACGGCCTTGCCGCAGCATTTGGTTTCTTCGGAGTTGACACTGCATTTACAGATGCCTTACCGGTAGCCATGATGCGACCTTTAAGTGGTAGTGGTGCCCGGGGATTGATGATTGATGCCATGCAGACCTATGGGGCAGACTCTTTCGTAGGCAGGTTAGTTTGCATTTTTCAAGGAACTACAGATACTACCTTCTATATAGTTGCACTTTATTTTGGCTCAGTAGGAATAAGCAAATTCAGGTACGCAATTCAATACGGTTTATTGGCTGACTTGATTGGTGTGGTTGCGGCTGTATTTCTGGGATATTTCTTTTTTACTTGAATATAACCTTAGTACCCTAATAAAAACCTTTTGTTGAGTACAAAAAAAGTCAATTGAGTGCTGACCTCCATTAAAAAATCCGAATCATTCAAAGTATATTTTCCCTTGTTTTAAATCAAAACTCTTTGGTAGCCGACTTAAAAATAATTTGATCTGCAAGGTAATTGGAAAAGACTTTGCCCGCCTCGATGGTAAAATGACAGTTATCAAAATAATAATTATGTAGTGTACTTAAAAGCGAATCAGTTTGTATATAATAAACTTCATTTTTAGCATCTGCCAGTTTCAATAAAATCTGATTATGTATTGCAATAGCTTTTTTTACATTTTCCGGATAACCCCAAGCCCCTAGTGTAGTTGCAGGCCCTTTTGCCTTATAAATTTTCCGCTCATTGTGGAAACCCAGATTTTTCTTATCTAAAAATTCCTCGGGGTAATAAGCATGATATTCTACCAAAAAAATACGACTGGAAGATTCAAATTTATTAACAATATTCTGGAGATTATGGGCAAATGATTTATCTGTCTTTATCCTGGAGCCAAATGGCATAAGATCGGCACTCACGTCCATATCATCATTTAGCATCTTTCTTTTCCCACTTTTTTCTTCCAATCTTTCTTTAAACAGATCAATTACAAAGGGAATAATGGAATAGTTCATTTCCGGATGTTTGTTCATCAATCTCACTTCCTGATACCAATGTGAATGGGAATAATCATCTCGAAAAGACTCGGCAGGAATACAATTAAATCTACTGTCATTAATCGACTCATAGTAAACAACCGCATCGAAAATTTTGAGTTGATCGTCACTTAAAAAATCCGTGACTTCATCCATATCCCTTGAATTACATCCCGGAAACGCCAAATTACAAACCTCGTATTTTACTGGTTTTTCTTTATTATTCAAGGTATCTCCCAACAAAATACCCATTTGTGCCGGCATCACATCACTAATGGCTGAGCCGCCAAGCACCAGAATATTATAATCACCTTTTTTAATATTTCTTATTTTTTCCAGTTCGTAATTGTACATGGAAAAACGTGGCCTCCAGAAGTTGTAATCCTTAGTTAGTTTCAAGGCCAATCGCAAGAACGATTCGATAACCAACAAATTAAGCAGAATGAGCGGAAGTACTTTTTTCAAATAATTCAATATTTACGCAACAAAACTAGTTAAATTTTGAAGTATCTGGCAAAAGTGTCGAATCTTGTAAAAATTCGTTATTTTCTCTGTGCTAATCGAGATAAAAAGAAATACCTGACGAAAATTAAAGGTTATTTATAAAACCTAATTAGCCTATATAGATTACAAAAAACTGTAAATTAATATACAAATCTTTTATCTCCATCTAGGTATTTTTCGATGAATAACTTATTAAAAACCGAAAAGAAAAGCATTAATGCCTCCTCCGGTAATTAAAATGTGTTGGTCTTTGACAATTATCAGAACTGCAACCTACATTAAGTAAGGTTTGTGCCAGAAAACCGCCACCTAAAATATATAGAAATACATTATGATTGTAGTAAAAAGCCATGCCCAATATCAATAAGGAGGCTACCAGATAGATTATTCGTTTAATACTCCAATTGCTACTCATAATGCCAAGGTATTTATTTGATAAAAGGAATTGTTACTTAATTTAGTTCAATTCAAAAAACGAATATTCTTAAAAAAACAACTAACTACTAAGCTTTTATTACCTTTTATATAAAATAAAATGAAATGTTAAAGAAGTGTAGTTTTTTTGTGAAGTCATTTATTGAATTAAAATTTGATTAATTAAAAAATTATAACCCATATAATATTTTCACTCATGAAAACTTTCAAATCAATTTCATTCCTATTTGTCGTCTCATTTTTTACATATTCCTGTTCAAAAAGTGGTACGAAAGCCTTGGAAAAAGGGGATTATTACAATGCTACTTTGCAAGCAGTAGATAAATTAAAGAAAGACGTTGACAATGAAAAATCGTTAGAAGTATTACCCATATCCTATAATGAGGCCAAATCCGAATTATTATTTGATATTAACAATGCCCGAAAAGCAAATCAGCAATTTAAATACGAACGTGTTTTAGAAAATTACAGCAAATTGAATAAAATGCATGATCTGATTGCCAAATGTGTTCCTTGCAGACGTGCCGTAAGTCCGCAATCCTATTTTAAAGAAGCAGAAGAAGCACGGGAAATGGCGGCAGAAGAGAGATATATATTTGGTTCAGAAATGCTTAAAAAAGGAACTATTGAAGGAGGAAGAGACGCATACGATAGTTTTGAAAAACTTTTCCAGTTTGCTCCCAATTTTAAAGATGTTCGTGTGAAAATGGATGAAGCTTTGGATGCTGGCTCTGTACATGTGGTATTGGAGCAGCCCAGATTAAACTCAAAAATGTTTCAATACAGTTACGATTATTTCTCCGACCAGATCGCTGAATTTCTTAGGGATAATAAACGAATGAATAAATTTATCAGATTCTATTCACCTGAAGAAGCCGGATCGGTAAACTTGAAAGCCGATCATGTGGTTAGACTTGAATTTGTAGACTTTGTGGTAGGTCAAACCCTCCTGGAAAAAAACAAACAGCCAGTTACCAGCAAAGACAGCGTAAAAACAGGCACCGCGACAGTGAAAGGCGAGAAAGTGGATGTATATGGAAAAGTAAGTGCCGATCTTATAAGAAATAAAAAAACGGTAAGTTCCAGAGGTATTTTATCAATGGAAATCCTGGATTATAAACAAAACAGGGTTTTAGAGAAAAAAGAATTCCCCGGTGAATTTATCTGGATTAACGAATGGGCAACTTATAACGGTGATGAAAGAGCCCTTACAGATGAGGATAAAAATATGTGTAAAAAAAATGAGGAATTACCACCGGCACCTCAGGCCCTTTTTGTTGAATTTTGCAAACCCATTTATTCGCAATTGACAGATGAAATCAGGAGGTTTTACAACAAATATTAATTTCAAAAACTAAATAAATTTTGAATTCAAAGATTGATAAGCCCGAAATCGAAAAGGCTCATGAACGCATAAAACCCTTTGTTTTAAATACGAAATTGATTCACTCGGAAGGTTTCGATGAAATAGCCGGTTGCGAAGTCTGGTTAAAATGTGAAAATGAGCAAAAAGTTAAAGCTTTTAAAGCCCGGGGAGCCACTAATGCCGTTTTACAATTATCCGAAAATGAAAGAGCGAAAGGAATAACGACGCATTCGTCGGGCAATCATGCTCAAGCTATCGCTTATGCCGCATCGCTGGTAAATAGTAAGGCGTATGTAGTCATGCCCGAAAACGCCCCGAAAGTGAAAATTGCAGGTGTGGAAAGCTGGAATGCGGAAATTATTTTTTGCGAAGCTACTCTGGAAGCACGAGAAAGTACGGTTAATCAAGTCATTCAAAAAACTGGAGCCACATTTATTCATCCATTTGATAATGACGCCGTAATCGCTGGTCAGGCAACAGTTTCAAAAGAAATACTGGAAGAAAAACCGGATTTATATGCCATTCTAGCACCTGTTGGCGGCGGTGGACTTTTAAGCGGTACAGGTCTTGGCTGCAAATATTTTTCAAAAAATACCAAAGTTTACGGTACAGAGCCCGAGGGAGCAGCTGATGCCATTTTTTCTTTTCGAAGTGGAAAAGTGGAAAAAGCCAAATTTATTAAAACACTTGCCGATGGCTTGCAAACAAACCTGAGCGAAAGAACACTCTCAATTATTAAGGATTCCGTTGATGAAATTCTATTGGTCAATGAGGAGAATATTGTAAAATCAATGAAACTGGTAAAAGAGCATTTCGGAATGTGGATTGAGCCATCCTCAGCGGTAGCAATAGCGGCACTTTTACAAAACACAGAAAAATTTAGAGGACAAAAAGTTGCTATAATTATAACAGGTGGAAACCTGGATTTAGAGAAGTTTGGATTGAAAGACTAATTTTTTACCTATTCAGATTCAAGCATCAAATCTGTAAATTCAAATTTTTCTCCATCAAAAAGCCCTTTATCCGATAATTTAAGTGAAGGAATTACCAATAAAGCCATAAAGGATAAGCTCATAAAAGGAGATTTGAGCTTAGAACCCAATATTTCTTTGCAAAAAGCATCGATTTGCTTGTAATCTTCGGCAACCACTTCTGCATCTTTATTACTCATTAATCCGGCAACGGGTAAAGGCAGTACACCCATTTTTTCATTAGAAACAGCAGAAACTCCCCCTTTTTCCCGAATTATCAGATTTATAGCTTCCGTAATTGAGGCATCATCCACACCTACTGCAATTATATTATGCGAATCGTGAGCCACGCTACTGGCAATTGCACCCTCTTTCAGTCCAAACCCCTGAATAAATGCAATGGCAGGTTCAGCTAGTTGATAGCGATTGTAAACTACCAGCTTGAGCACATCATTTTCTAAATCGGCTTCCAGCTCTTTACCATTCATTACCGCTCTGGTGATAAAAGATCCGGTTATCAACTGCCTATCCTCCACCTTAATCACCCGGATATCATCTTTTCCCTCTTGTGAAATAAAACTGATTTGTGAAGTATTTACAGGCCTGCAATTAAAATTATTCACAATACGTGATTCTACTTTCGAAATGAGAGAATTACCATTTTCTGCCACTTTTTCCCCATCGATGAAAGTCGCTTGTATCTCCAATTCCTTTAGATTTTTCACTATCAGAAAATCGGCCATATCGCCTTCTCTTAACAATCCCACCGATAGTCCATAATGCAAAACTGGATTAAGTGAGGCCATCCGCAAGGCGTCGAAAATGTCAACTCCGGCATCTATTGCTCGTAATACAAGCCGGTTTATATGACCTTCCACCAGATCGTCAGGATGTTTGTCATCCGAACAAAACATCATTTGATGTGCATTTTCAACAGCAAGCGGGATAAGAGCCTCAAAATTCTTGGCCGCCGAACCCTCCCTAATCAATATTTTCACGCCTAGTTTAAGCTTTCCTTCCGCTTCTTCCAAAGTAAAGCATTCGTGATCGGTACTTATTCCTTTGCTAAAATATTTTTTTGCCTCTTCACCCATTAAACCCGGAGCATGCCCGTCAATCGGTTTACTTTTACGGTGAGCCGCGGCTATTTTGGCCAGCACCTCCTCATTTTCATAAATTACCCCCGGGAAATTCATCATTTCGGCCAAGTAAACGATCTCTTCTTTTTCCAGTAATTTTTCAATTTGCCCGGAGTCAATTACGGCACCTGCCGATTCAAAATCGGTGGCCGGCACACAAGAAGGAGCCCCGAAATAAAACTTAAAAGGAATTTGATTTCCATCTTCAATCATATACTCCACACCTTCCACGCCAAGCACATTGGCTATTTCATGTGGGTCGGAAACGGTAGCAACTGTGCCATGAACCACGGCCAGCCGACCGAATTGTGCGGGAGTAAGCATTGAACTTTCTATGTGCACATGAGCATCAATAAATCCGGGAATTAAATAAGGCAAATCAGGATCTTCGTCACCAAATAATTTTACCGTAAATATCCTGCCATCCTGTAAAATCAATTCGCCGGCTTGAATACTATCTTCAAATACATTTACGATGTTCCCTTTTATAACCTGCATTTCAAGCATTGCTTATTTCTTATTTCCCGCTAAGGTTTCCGTTTTGATTTTTTCCTGAAGCTTTAAAATACCACCAATTAAAGCTTCCGGTCGTGGCGGGCAACCTGGCACGTATACATCAACGGGTATAATCCGATCCACTCCTTTCACCACATGATAACCATGCTCCCAATATGGTCCGCCGCAATTGGAGCAACTGCCCATCGATATCACATACCGGGGTTCGGCCATTTGCTCGTAAAGCCTTTTGATTCTATCGGCCATTTTAAAAGTTACGGTACCGGATATAATCATCAAATCAGACTGGCGTGGAGAATTTCGTGGGAAAATTCCAAACCTTTCCAAGTCATAATTCGACGCCATTGAGGCCATCATTTCTATAGCACAGCAAGCAAGTCCAAAGCCCATTGGCCAAAGGGAGTTTGCACGTGCCCAGTTGGCCAGTTCATCAAGATTGGTAAGAATTACTTCGCCTTCTGCTGTTTTAATATGTTCGTTATGTTCGATTGGACTTAAATTCACGAATATTTTTTATTAATATTTTCGTATAAATCAGATGGAATTTCAGATTTAAAAGGATTCACTTTTTGATCGGGACGCAACCAATCCAAATGCCCCTGAGCCCAGGCATAAACCAATCCCAAGGACAGAATAAATATAAAAACAAACATCTCGGCCATAGAAAACCAACCCCATAATCCATTGGTTTGTTCGATCAATTGTTTATCACCGAATACAACCGACCAGGGAAAAAGAAAGACCAGCTCCACTTCAAAAAGCACAAAAATCAAGGCGATTACATAAAAACGAATATTGAAACTTACCAGGGAGCCGCCTTCTGCATTTTCGCCTGATTCGTAGCTAAGTAATTTTTGATCATTGGGTTTATCAGGCCTCAACAGCCTGGCCATACCCAGTATACCGGCAAGCATTAAAAAGGCTCCTACGATAAATAACAATATAAATCCGAATTGACTTAGCATGTTTTCCAATTTCTTTTACAAACCTATAAAAAAGCGTCTATTATTCCTTCATTCCCTTAAAATGAAAAGGCAAAACTTACAATAATATTATAGCACCTGTTTCGTTTTTTGATTCAAATAAAAGTTTATATTCCCTTTTTAGGCAATAAAACGCCTAATTGGCATCTTATTTGGTACCGTTTAATCGTTATCCAAAAAGTAAAAAACTGTCTTAGTCAGGTTTTACTATTTGTTCCTAAGTTTGTCAGGAATTTAAGAACTTTACAAAAACATACTAAGGCATAAAACCCCGGGAAACCGGGGTTTTTGTTTTGTTTATCAACTTAAAACCACTTCCAAAAGCACCTTTTATGGCATAAATCTTGGTTATAAGCTACTATCTGGCCTTACTTTGCGTATTAGTTTACATATGATTCGTAAAACCGTTTTTGTAATTATTTTATCCATTTGCAGCATTAATTTGTTTGCACAAGATTCGGCTATTCCAGATTCTATAATTTGTTATGCCGCCGATTACAATGCTGGTACACAATTACTTTTAACTTTAAATTCCGGTGCGAAAATCGAGGCTACAGCCCAGATTGATGTAACTTATATTGATTTTCCGGAGGAGGCAAAACCTGCCTTTGAAGCTGCAGTTTCCATCTGGGAAAGTTATATAAATACTTCTAAAACCATTCGAATAAAGGCTACATGGGCATCTTTGGCCGGAGGCTCTTTGGCTTCTTCGGGAGCAACTCGTATTTTTCGAAACTTCAAGAATGCACCATTGACTGATGTTTGGTATGTGGTACCTCTTGCCGAGGCTATTTCTGGTGAAGAATTAAACAGCGGAGATTATGATATAAATGTGAATGTGAATAAAAATATTAATTGGTCGTACAATACACAGGGTACACCAATTAACAACAAATACGACCTAAGCACCATAGTACTTCATGAAATTGCACATGGGCTGGGTTATTCTTCTACTATGAAACCTTCCGGCAATTCACAAGCACAATGGGGGCAGTCTGGATACGGAATGATTTATGATTTTTTCCTGCAGAAACCAGATAAGGTCTTATTTACGAATAGCACCGTATACGGAAATCCATCTGCAACCTTACTATCTGCTATAACTAGCGGAAGTGTTTATTTCAAAGTAAATAACCCGGGTTTAGCCAAAGATTTACCTAAAATTTATTCCCCAAATCCTTATGAAGATGGTGGAAGTTTATCACATGTAGATGAGTCTTACTATCCCGCAGGTTCTGAAAATTCACTGATGACTCCCAATATTGCAGCGGCAGAAATAATACATACACCCGGACAAGTAATTCTAAGTATATTAAATCAGATTGGCTGGGGGGTAAATAATCTTCAAAATAACGTAATTACAGCCACTGAGCCGGTTTTGCCAGAAATTATGATTTATCCAAACCCGGTTAGCAACCAGGTAACACTTCTTGTTCCTTCTCATCTTAGGTCCTCAAACTCCAAAATTTCACTTCTCGATAATTGGGGGCAGGTTTTGGAACAGGCTGCTTTCGATTCAACTTTGGAACCGAACAAAACCATAGATATCTCGCATTATGTCAGCGATATCTATTTTATCCGGCTTGAAAATGAATTCGGAATTTTCGTCAGGCGAATTATCAAGAATTAAAGTTTTCGGGTTATATAAAGGCCAATCATCATAATTAACCCGTTTAAAAGCAGGTTTTCAAATCCAAATTTATACCCTCCGTAATTTTCTACCAGATATACGATAAGGTAGGTAAGAACTGGTGCAGAGATACAAATCCAGGGCACCCATTTATCTGAAACCGACCATTTGGTATAAATTCCATAAACAAATAAGCCAAGCAAAGGCCCATATGTATAGCTCGCAATCTGGAATGTGGCCGAAATCACATCCGTGCTGTTGAGGTAATTAAATATGATAATCACAACAAAAAAGAGCAAAGAAAAACCAATATGTGTAATATTTTTTAAGCGTTTTCTATCTTTTTCTTCCCTTTTATCAAATTGGAGAAAATCGACACAAAAAGCCGTGGTAAGTGCCGTAAGTGCCGAATCTGAACTGGCATAGGTGGCGGCTGTAATTCCAATCAGGAATGTAACAGCTACTATCACTCCCCCACTACCCAATGCCATACTTCCAAAATGTTTCAAAGCAAGCATGGGATATAAATCGTCGGTTTTAGCAGGTATCTCAATCCCGTTTTTCTGAGCATATAAGTACATCATTGCCCCCAAACTCAGGAAAAGCAGGTTTACAAAAACCAACACAATGGTAAACCACATCATATTTTTTTGTGCCTCTCCGATATTCTTGCAGGTCAGGTTTTTTTGCATCAAATCCTGATCCATACCCGTCATTACAATGGCTATAAAAGCACCGGATATAAACTGCTTAAAGAAGTTTTTGCTATCACTCCAGCCACCTTCAAAAAAGAAAATATCGCTCAAATTACTATTTGAGACTGTACTTACCATTTCGCCCAAGCCAAAATGCATTTCTTTGGATATCAAAATAATGGTTAAGACCACCGCTGTTACCAAAAAAGTAGTTTGCAAGGTATCTGTTACCACAATGGTTTTAATTCCGCCTTTATAAGTGTACACCCAGATTAAAGCAATGGTAATAAGCACCGAAAGCCAGAAAGGCACTCCCAAAGGATCATAAATAGCAATCTGTAAAACCTGAGCCGCAATATATAATCGCACGGCAGACCCTAAAGTACGGCTGATAATAAATATGGCCGAGGCCGATTTATATGACCAAAAACCCATTCTTTTTTCGAAATAAGTATAAATCGAAATTAAATTGAGCCGGTAGTAAAGCGGCATTAGCACAGTAGCGATAAATAAATAGCCCACTGTATAACCCAGCACCATCTGAAAATAGGAGAAACTTTTTAATCCCACTGCTCCCGGCACCGAAATAAATGTAACGCCTGAAAGTGAAGTACCAATCATTCCGAAAGCCACCAAATACCAGGGAACGGACTTATTTGCTGTAAAAAATGAATTGGTATCCGCACCTTTTGAGGTGCGAAATGATATATAAACCAGAATGGAAAAGTAAACTAAAAGAATACCAAGTGCTAAATAAGGCGACATAGGTGAACGGGTTATTGTATCACAAAGTTATAAACTTCATAAAGAGTGCGTATTATTTAGATAGAAATCATTTGTTTTTTAATTTTGCATAACCAAATTTCAAAAAATGTTTTTTCCTCAAACACAGCCAGATGTTGAAATACTGGAAGAAGTTGACCTGAGTACAGAAAATATCAAGCTCTGGAGTCTGGTCATTTATAATGACGAGGTAAATACCTTTGACTTTGTGATAGATACCCTCATAGAGGTGTGTGAGCATACTCCCGAGCAAGCCGAGCAGTGTACCCTGATTATTCATTTTAAAGGAAAATGTGCGGTAAAAAACGGGGAGTTCGAAGAACTGGCAACTTTACGTACTGAGGTTTGCCGCAGGGGAATTTCGGCAGAAGTACACCTGAATTAAAATCAAATTAACCAGCCCGAAAATTGAATTACCCTTCCAGACTGATAGAAGATGCCGTAAACGAAATCTCGAAATTACCGGGAATAGGAAAGAAATCAGCTTTGCGGCTGGCTTTGCATTTATTAAAATCGGACTCCTCTCAAACAGAAAATCTGAGCAAAGCACTCACCGATTTAAGAACTAAAACCACCTATTGCAAACAATGCCATAATATTTCGGATGCAGAATTTTGTCAGATTTGCCTTTCCAGAGCGAGAAATCAAAGTATTTTATGTGTGGTGCAAGACACCCGCGATGTACTCGCTATTGAAAACACAAGTCAGTACACTGGTTTGTATCATATTCTTGGTGGCATTATTTCACCCATTATGGGTATAGGGCCAAATGACCTGAATATTGAATCGCTTTTTGAAAGAGTAGCCGGAAATGCAGAGATAAAAGAAATTATACTTGCCTTAAGCCCTACCATGGAAGGAGATACCACGGCTTTTTACCTTCAAAAGAAAATGAAGGAATTTGACGTAAAAATAACCACGATTGCCCGTGGCATTCCAATTGGAGGTGATCTGGAATATACCGACGAGATTACTTTGGGAAGGAGCATCGCAACGCGAATCGCTTATGAATAAATTGGTGAAAATAAAAATCTGTTGCATTTCTTCTCCCGTAGAAGCCGATATGGCTATTTCAGCAGGTGCTTCATTCCTGGGATTGGTGAGTCACATGCCTAGCGGGCCAGGTGTAATTGCAGATGAGCTTATCGCCGAAATAGTACAACATGTAAATGGTCGTGCCGAAACTGTTTTGCTTAGCAGTGCGTTAACTGCCGAAGCCATAATAAATCACCACAAAAAAGTAAAAACATCATGTATTCAGCTGGTTGACGATCTTACACAAGGCAACCACCAGGACATAAAAACGGTACTACCCGATGTTAAAATTATTCAAGTAATACATGTAACTGATTATAACAGTATTGTGCATGCTCTCGAAATGGCAAAAACCGCTGATTATCTGTTACTCGACTCCGGAAATCCGGATGCGGAGATAAAGATTCTGGGTGGTACAGGAAAAACACACAATTGGAATTTGAGTTTGGCTATTGTTCAAAAATCACCGATTCCCGTATTTCTGGCTGGAGGATTAAATGTGGAAAATGCAAAAACAGCAATCGAAAAAGTTGGGCCATTTGGTTTGGATTTATGCTCCGGAGTTCGGAAAGATGAAAAATTAAATACGGAGAAGCTTAATAAATTTTTCAGAGAAGTAACAAATTAACATTCTCAAGGAGTGCCATACCATAAGGGTAAAAGGGCCCTGATTTTCGAAAAGCCATTTTAGTAAGTATAAATCAATAAATTGTTTAACTTGTAATCAAATCGTTTTTCATTTTTTAAAAATGCAATAAATAATGGTTTCTGAAGTAATAATAGACGATAAAAAATATGTGATTTTGCCAATGGAAGAATATAAATCCTTGAAAATCAAAGCTGCTCCACATGTGAATAGTCTTAAACTATTGACTATTAATCAGTCAGAAGATTATAGTATCGCATTAATAAATAAATGGGCAGAAGAAAAGTCACAATTACAAGTGAAGTAGCAGAAGAAATAGCAAAAATATCATTCTTTATTGAATCTAAAGGCCTAAAAGGAACTGCTATAAAATTCACAAAATCTATTATGAATTTTATTCGAAATATTGATTTCAACAAATTAGAATATGCCTTTTGCAGAGACCCTGAAAGAGCATTACTTGAATTAAAATGCATACTCTAAAACAAAAAATATACACTGGTTTTTTATCAATTGGATAGTGAAGTTATTATAACAGAATTTGTGGCTTCGAAATTAATTCATTGGTAAAGCTAATTTAGCGAATTAAACTTTTGGTCAGGTCTATAAAAGTCATTCTAATTAATTTTTTGACACTATATTTTTAATGAAACAAATTCTCCATTTCCTGTTAACTCTGATCACTTATACTTTATTCGATCTGGCTTTTTTAAACTTTTTCGCAAAAAAGTTTATTGAAAAAGAAGTTTCTCATCTTTTAGCCGAAAAAGCTGACCTTATCGCTGGCATTATTTTTTACTTCATTTTTATCTTTACACTTATCCATTTCGTGGTAATGCCTGCGTGGAAATCGCAGAATAACACTAAATTATTGCTTGATGCTGCTCTTTTCGGACTGGCAACATACAGCACTTATGAATTGGTAAATAAAGCCTTACTCAAAGACTGGAGCATAAAATTGGTACTGGTGGATATAAGCTGGGGAGTTTTGGTTTCTATGCTCGTGGCATACGTATCCTTTCAAATACTCTCCCTTCTTCGATTTCCTGCATAAGAATTCTGATAAAACCTTTAAATTTGCTTCAAACAGATTCAAAACATGACTCAAGATATACTTTTAGATGAAATCCCGTCGGTGGATTTAGCTGAGTTTACCAGTGGTGATCCTGCTAAAAAGGAAAAATTTGTACAAGAATTAGGAGCTTCATTTCAGAATATAGGTTTTGTGGCAGTAAAAAACCACGGACTTAGCGACGAATTAAGAAATAAACTTTACGAGGCCGTACAAAAGTTTTTCTACCAGACAGATGAATTAAAAACCAAATACGAATTTCCGGAGCTATCGGGTCAACGAGGTTATATTGGTAAAAATAAAGAGACAGCAAAAGGGTACAAAAAACCGGATTTAAAAGAATTTTACCATGTGGGGCAATTAAATCCAAGAGAAGGCATGCCCGAAAATATTTTTCCGGCAGAAGTGCCCGAATTCGAAATATATACGAAAGAGACTTTTCAAATTTTTGAAAATACAGGCCGTACGCTTTTGCAGGCTATTGCTTTGTTTTTGAATTTACCGGAAACGTATTTCGAAGATAAAGTTTATCAAGGCGACAGCATTTTGCGTGCACTGCATTATTTCCCGATTGAAAACCCGGAACTATTGGAAGAAGGTGCGGTACGTGCTGCGGCACATGGTGACATTAACCTGATTACATTGCTAATGGGAGCCTCAGCCGAAGGGCTTGAAGTCTTGCGTTCGGATGGAAAATGGATAGCAGTAACAGCCTTGCCCAATCAGATCATTATTAATGTTGGCGATATGTTGGACAGGCTTACCAATCATAACCTCAAGTCTACCATTCACCGCGTAGTAAATCCACCTCTCGAAAAAATGAAAACATCCCGTTTCTCGATTCCATTTTTTATGCATCCTCGTGCCGAAATGGACCTAACTTGCCTCGAGTCCTGCGTATCCACCGAGAACCCCAAAATCTATGTAGACATGACCGCAGGAGAGTTTTTGGACGAAAGATTACGTGAGCTGGGGCTTAAAAAGTAATTAAAAGCCAACTATTTATATCAAATACACGTTTACATAATAAACCTTTAAAAAAACAGAACATGAAAAAACTTATTCTCTTATTATTCGCCTCTTCAATGATTGTAGCTTGTAGTTCATCCGAAAAAAAATCGGAAGAAAATGAGGCAATGGATGAGGCCAGTGCCGTGACTCCTGAATTCAACCTAACCAAAAGTACCCTTACCTGGACGGCATTCAAAACACCGGATAAAATTGGAGTTTCTGGTACATTTAAAGATATCCAGTTGGACAATAATCATTTCACGATCAACACAAAAAGCGTAAACAGCGGCAATGAGGAGCGTGATGGTAAATTAGTGAAATTCTTTTTCGATAACCTTTCCGACAGCCTGATCACCGGTAATTACGGGGGAGTAGATTTAATGACAGGTAAAATTCCGGTTACTATTAAAATGAATGGAATGGAAAAAACATTTGACTTCGATTATGCCGAAAACGACAGTTCAAGTGTTGTTTCGGGTAGTATTGATATAGTTTCTGATTTTAGCGGCAGCAAATCACTGGATGCCATTCACGAAGCTTGTAAAGAACTACATCTGGGAAAAACGTGGAGTGATGTAAGCCTGAAAGTGACAACAATGAAATAAATAAAATACGCTGTATTTATCGAAAGCTCTGCCAAATGGCAGGGCTTTTATTTTGTGAAAAATCAAGTAAAAGAGTATTATTACTTACATTTTCCTAATTTAGAATTTGAATAATTAAACACTAAAGCCCAAATGTCTAAAACCCGCCAGATCAGGTACCTGATTTTTCTTCGGGATGTGCTATATATAGCCATTTCCGGATTTGGCGGTCCACAGATTCACCTCACCATGTTTATCAACAAGTTTGTAAAACAAAGAGGATACCTGACCGAGGCGGAATTAATGGAATTACAATCTTTGTGTCAGATTTTACCTGGCCCCACTTCAACTCAAACTATTTCGGCCATTGGCTTTAAATTAGGAAAGGCTCCTTTGGCGATAATCACCCTATTTGTCTGGATATTACCTTCGGCTATATTGATGACTCTGGCCGCAATTGGAATAGCTTATATTGACAAAAAACCTTTAATTGAAATCACTCAATTTATAAAACCAATGGGTGTGGCCTTTATTTTGTACGCAGCTTTTGCCATTGGCAAAAAAGTAATTACCACACGTACGAGTGTCTTATTGATGATCTTGGCAACAGCCGCAGCTCTATTGTTTCAATCGCCCTATGTAACACCTGTCTGGATACTTCTAGGTGGCTTGGTAGCCTCAATGAAATATACAGAGCAAGAAAAACTCCCCAAAAATCCAATAATTATTCATTGGAGAAATTTCATAATTTGGGCCGGAATCTTCATTGCTTCGGCCATAATTGGAAAAATAACGCAAAATCTTCCCGTTCGATTATTTGAAAACTTCTATCGAAACGGGAGTCTGGCATTTGGCGGTGGTCATATTTTAAAACCACTTTTATACAATGAATTTGTAGAATTTAAACACTATCTCACACCCGATGAATTTCTATCCGGAATAGCTATTCAGGAGTTGGTTCCCGGCCCCACTTTCTCTATTGCGGCTTTTGTCGGATCTCTTTCCATGCGGAATTGGGGAATCAGCGGACAGATCTTGGGCACAGTAGTTTCTTCTATTGGCATTTTTTTACCGGGTACATTAATGATCTTTTTTGTAATCCGTTTTTGGCAGCAGTTAAAACAATACCGTGGCATAAGAGCTTCATTAGAAGGGATAAACGCTGCGAGTACAGGCTTAACTATAGCTGCTGGAGTACGCCTCTTTCAACCCATGGCCGATAATATTTTACCCTTTGCAACAGTAATAATTACTTTTTGTATATTGGTTTTTACACGCATTCCAGCTTATTTAATTATTATTGGAGGGCTAATATTGGGTACACTAATCAATTTTTCATAATTCTTTCTACGTAATGAGTACACGTAAAAAACTTTCGTCCGCTTCCGACTGAGAATTAAAAGTAGGATATTCCAGAGCAATTCGGGTTGGCAATTTAATAG
Organism: Jiulongibacter sp.; assembly: GCA_024645245.1. GTDB lineage: Bacteria > Bacteroidota > Bacteroidia > Cytophagales > Spirosomataceae > JAHEBN01. The sequence continues at coordinate 31,418 of JAHEBN010000019.1, forward strand.
AAGTAAGCGGCACTATTTCAGCAGATAGCAGCGGTGAGGTCGTAGGCGTTGGCGATTGCTATATTCAAACCCGGTTTATTTTAATGAGAATTCAGAATGCCCTTGAACAAATGGGAGGGAAAACAGAAGACATCATTCGCACCCGAATTTTTGTTAAAAATATCAAAGATTGGGAAAAAATAGGCAAAGCTCATCACGAGTTTTTTGCTGAGATAAAACCTGCCAGCACCATGATTGAAGTGGCTCAAATGATACACCCGCAATTTCTGGTGGAAATTGAGGCAACGGCAATGGTTTCAGATCATAATTAAGTTGTGCTTAATAGCATAGGCTACCAATTTGGCCGTGTTGTTCACATCGAGTTTTTCCATGATTCGGTTTCGATGGCCTTCCACTGTACGTGGGCTAATACACATTTTATCGCCTATTTCGGAAGTGGTCAGGCCTTCGCAAATATGGGTCAACACTTCCAACTCGCGATCGGATAAATCTGTTTTATGGTTGAAAATCTTTCCGGCCTTGTGTTGCTTAAGTGTGGCCTTTTTAAGCATAACCCGACTCACAAAATCGGTAAAATAAATACCGGATTGATGGACTTTGCGAATGGCAGTTTCTACCTCTTCCGGGTCGGTATCTTTTAATAAATAGCCATTGGCACCTAACTCCAATAAATGTAAAATAAACTGATCCTCATCGTGCATCGAAAGAATAATAATTTTGGGATTATCCCCTTTTGCTCTTAAATGCTCAGTTACTTTAATACCATCCATTTCGGGCATTTGAATATCGAGTAGCACCACATCAATTTGATGATCAGCCAATTTATCCAAAAATTCCTTTCCATTTACAGCCTCTAGCACAACTTCAATATCATCAGATTGTTGCAATATACGCACCAGGCCTAACCTGAAAAGGTTATGATCGTCTACTATGGCTAACTTTATTTTTTCCATGGCTCTTTTTTTTATAAATCAATATCAATTTTTATTCCTGAGCCTTTTCCTATTGTTGAGGTCATAGCATAGCTCGCATTAATAACTGATAACCTGGATTGAATATTTCGAAGACCTAAACCAGAATCTTTAGAAGCCAGAGCTTTATCCAAATCAAATCCAAGTCCATTATCCGACATTTCTATCCGAAACAAGCTTCCTTTTCTGAGAAATCTAATAAAAATCAAAGAAGATTCAGCATGCTTTATGGCATTATTTGCAAGTTCCTGAATAACCCGATAAATAGCCAGTTTAATCTTAGGTGAAATATCAGACTCATCAATCATATCCACTGTTCTTACTTCAAACTTTACACCTGTCGCTTGCTGCATTTTTTGGGCAAATTCTTCAATTGCCGGCACAAGTCCAAAACTTTCTAAAGTACGTGGCACCAATTCACGGGCAAGGCTTCTTACTTGTGAAAGAGCCTCTTCTACCAATTCTTTAGCATTAGAAATCTTCTCTTTTGAATCTTCATTATCACCAATATTACGGGAAAGTACGGCAATGCTCATTTTAGTTGCAGATAACAGTCCGCCAATTTCATCGTGCAGATCTCTGGAAATATTCTTTCTTACAGATTCTTGAACCTCCAATGAATTTTCAAGCATTTGTTTTTGAAAAACAGACTTTAGCTCCTGCACTTCATTTTGTTGCTTAAGCTGAAGTCTGAATTGCTTTCGCTGATAATAAACTATAAAAATGACCACTGATATACCCATCAGTGTGAATAAAATAACACCGATTATTACATAAATGGTTTGTGGCGAATTGATCATATTTCTTTAGTTCCAAAACTCCAGAAACCCACACTTATTAATAGCATAAAAACTACTTTAAATGAATCGTTGATTCTGGTAAACAAATCAAAAACCTCTTTATCGTTATTATAAGAGATGGTTATTTCGGTAAAGACAAAAATCAATAATGTACCACAGGCATACATCATCAAACCAGAAATTATCCAAAATGGCGGATATTTCAATAAATTATCTATCTGAAGTTTATTTAATAGCTGATAAAAAAAAATAAAACTAAGAATAATATAGATTATTCGGTTAATAACAAATATCAGGCTAGAGGTAACAAGGATTTTAAATCCAATAATTACCCCAAAAACAAGAAATATGGTCATTAACCAAATGATCTTATTGGGAATTTTTTCTTTCAAATATTTGAAAGATATTATAAGTATTATCCCAGAAAAAATTTCTTGAAAATTAGTCCATATATAATTATTACTGCCTTGAATGGCGAGATACCACATGGGTAAATCCATAACTAATAGCATAAGGCAATAAAAAAAAATAATCCTAAGATAGAAATAGGTATTTTTTAAATAAAAAACACCAAATAATATTGGAACAACTACACAAAAACTTTCAATTAAGGTACTAGGATATTTATTTATATAACTGATAAATTTATCCACAATACTGTGGACACTTAGGACCATTTCCTCCATAATTTCCGGTACCATCAGGCATATCTTTCAAAGCGGTTTGATCTGGAATTACATTTTTCCTTTCGCTATTGGTAGCCACCAAAACCAGGCTTGGAGAGCCATCTTCATTTTCACCAAAATAAAATCTTATACCTACCGCATCTTTTTTTCTAAGTAATTTCAATAAAATATCCTTACCAAAAAATTCTGCACGAATTGGGTCGTCAATCCCTTCTTTTCTTCTTGAACATAAAAATCTTTCCTGCTTACGAGCCGCTTCAGAAGCTGTTATCCATTCTCCTTCTGAGCCATCAAATAAATCTTTAGTCGTCATTCTTTAATAAGTTTAAGTTGAAAATTGATTCAATTACGTTAAAAGTAAAGAAGTCTCCAAAAAGCATAACAAATGTAAAATATACAACTAACTGTATATAAGCAATTTATTAATTATGTTAGCGTGAAATTCCTTGGCAAATCAGGTAGAAATACCTAAAAATCAATCTACTTTTTAATTGTAAAACGAGGTAAAATAATATTTGACAAAAAATGTTATTTGTTGTTCGGGATAAATAGATATAAATTTGTAAATCATTTCTATTTAAATGAAAAATAAGATTGGTCATGAATAAATTTAAATACTTACTTGAAAGTCATATGTTTGGTGTGTGTGCCAAAATTGGAGAGAAACTAAATTTTTCGGCTAGTAGTATTCGTTTATACTTCATTTATGCCTCATTCTTTACTTTAGGCTCGCCCATAATTATTTACATGGTCTTAGCTTTTTGGATGGAAATAAGAAAACATCTTCGTCGCCATCAGAATCCTTCGGTTTGGGAATTGTAACCTGGAAAAGGGAAGTAACTTAAAGAAATCTGGAACCTTAAGCCAAGAAGTTAAAGTTATTTTTTACGTTTTTTCATCAATAATTATTACCATTCATTATCTTCTTCTAACAGAAACAAACCTCGAACTTCATACTCTGAACTTCCAAGTTCCAGCTTCATACTTCAAGCTTAAAAACCTTTACCTATCCACTTCACCCATTACTACATCAATGGAACCAATAATGGCAACCAGGTCGGCCAGCATCATTCCCCGGGAAATTTCTGGCAAAATTGAAAGATTATTAAAAGAGCAGGCACGGCATTTTACCCTTTGAGGGATATCCGATTTGCCATCCGTTTTAAAATAAAAGCCTAATTCACCCTTTGCATTTTCAGCACGGCTGTAAAAATCCATGGCCTTGGGGCGAATCTTTTTAGGCACAAGTGCCTGCGGATCAAAATCACGCGTTCTTTTATGCTCTTTGGTAAGTTTTTCCAGGCATTGTTCCATGATTCGTAAAGATTGCCAGCACTCTTGCACCCGCACGTAATTACGATCCCAACAATCTCCTATTGTTCCCATTTTGCCTTCCCCTACCGGAATGTCGAAGTCTATTTCCGGATAAACAGAATACCCATCAACTCTTCGCAAGTCGTATTTCAAACCTGATCCTCGCAATACCGGACCAGAGCATCCATAATTAATAGCCAAATCTCTATCCAAAACCCCAACGTTAGCCGTACGTTGAATAAAAATATGGTTATCGATTATAATCTGCTGTAATTCAATCAGCTTTGGTCTAAGGTAAGCTATAAATTCCGAGCATTTCTCTTCAAAACCTATGGGCAAATCATAAAAAAGCCCGCCAATCCAGATATAATTATATAACATTCGGGCACCACTGAGCCATTCCAACATACGCATGATAATCTCCCGATCGCGAAAAAGCCAAAGAAAAGGAGTTGCGGCTCCGATGTCCAATCCATACGTGCCGATTGCGATAAAATGAGAGGCTATGCGATTCATTTCAGCAACTAAAACCCGAATATATTCCACCCTTTTAGGAATTTCATTTTCAATACCCAGCATTCGCTCCACACCTATTGCCCAGGCATGCTCGGAGTTCATAGCTGCCAGGTAATCCAGTCGATCTACAAAAGGTATGGTTTGGTTAAATGGTAGCGACTCAGCATGTTTTTCAAAACAGCGATGCAGATAACCCAAATGCGGCACTACGTCTACAATCAATTCGCCATCCGAAACCACTTCAAGCCTTAAAACTCCATGTGTGGAGGGGTGTTGCGGACCAATATTGATCAACATTTCCTCAGATTTCAATTTTGTCGGATCGTATTTAACCGGCTCAGAAATACTAAGGTTATCGGGTGAATATTTGTATTGTATCTTTGACATTTCGGTTTTCAAAATTAAAACCAAAAACCGGTAAACCTGTGGGAATTCCTTATTATTTTGTAATTGTAAAAAACCTTAAATGCACGAAATAGAACCGTATTATAATTGGCAAAAATATTATCAGGCAGAAAGAGATTTTCGTTCTCCTTTTTTCGGACGCGAATATGGGCAAGAATATGTGAATGATGTATATGGTTATTATATCGATCCCAACTGGGACGAAATCGGATCAAGCACACTATACTGTAAAATACTATATACTGACTACGGAGCCGGATATACCATTATTGAACTTTTCGGTGAATGGAACGACACTTTGCACAACGATGTGATGTATTTGAAAAGAATGGTGGTTGATAAACTTTCCAAGTCAAGAATTACCAAATACATTTTAATTGCCGAAAACTTACTTCAATTTCATGGGGGTGAAACCGATTATTACGAAGAATGGCTGGAAGATGTAGAAGATGGTTGGATATCGCTTTTAAATGCCCGGGATTTTATATTAAGCGAAATGCAAAAATACAACCTCGATTCCTACATCAACATGGGCGGAACCATGCAAATTGAAAAATGGCGTACCGCTAAACCGGATAAATTATTTGCCGCTGTAGATATTTTGATGAAAAGAAGATTGGGAGCATAATAAATTTGCCCCTCTCTAAGAAAGAAGGGCAAATTAAACTCTTATTTAATTGAATCATAAACCTTCACCGTTTTCCATAAATGACCGTAATCGGCGATAAATTTCAGGTGAATAGAATCTTTCTGATACATTTCTTCTTCCTCCAGATTTTTGAAAAAACACATCCAGCTTACATCATAGTCTTTCACAATAACTTCTCTATCCGTACTTGCCGGAAAACCGATATAATGCTGCTGAATGGTTGACACAGTTGCGAGTTTATTAAGCCCCTCTACCAGTTTATCGCGATCTTCGATATTTCCAGGATTATTCAAATAAAAATAAACATGGTGAATAAAAGGGTTTTCTAAAGGTGCCACAGTTTCTTCCTGAGCAATTGCTTCTTTGATTTCCTCTTCTTTTGTCGTACACGAAATAGCTACAAGGTAAATCAGTGACAGCATTAAAAATAATTTCTTCATTTGTTTTTTTATGATTAACTAATTATAAATAAATCTATTAACAAGCTACAAAAGCCCAAGTTTTAATACATTTCAGGACTCTAAAATAGTTTGAATTGCAGCCAATTCATCTTTTGTAAAGACTTTATTATCCAAAGCACCTAGTGAATTTTCCAGTTGATTGACTGTGCGGGCACCAATCAAAACCGAGGTCACTCTTTTATCTTTCAATAACCAGGCGATGGCCATTTGTGCCAATGATTGCCCTCTGCTCAAAGCAATATCATTTAGCTTTCCAATTTTATCTAATACCGCCTCTGTAATAGTATCTTTTTGTAAAAACCCATGAGAAAAGGCAGCTCGTGAGTCATCAGGTATGCCATTCAGGTATTTATTGGATAGTAAACCCTGTTCAAGCGGGGAGAATGGTATACAACCCACTCCTTTGTCACCAAGCACATCCATTAGGCCGTTTTCCACCCAACGATCTAGCATCGAATAACGAGGTTGGTGAATAATACACGGTGTACCCAGATCATCCAAAATTTTAATGGCTT
>JAHEBN010000159.1 GCA_024645245.1 Jiulongibacter sp.
TAAAAATGCATGGTTTTACGCAATTGGGTGATGTTTCTCCTAAAATCAAAATTCGTAAGTACACCGGTACAATTCCAAATGGCAATCAACATGAAGTTATTTTGGACGAAGATATCTTGAAAATCATTGACTACGAGGTTCTGATATTAGTGGATAGGGCTGTAGGACTGACTTTGTTTAAATACAAGATCAAACCATCCATTCAAAATCCTACCGGATATGATTACAAAGCATTTTTGCGGTATAATACTTATAATTTTACACCAATAGCCTCGATTTTATTTGATTCCAATAGTAATAACCTGGAAGGGGGAGAGTACTCCATATTGATTACTTATTAGAAGTGAATTCATGGTGAATTCTTTTTTTATGAGAATAACCCGGTTAAATAATCCTGAGGGTTTGTTTATAGTGAATTTTTTAAATTCATTTTCCTTTAGCAAAGTGGTTTTTTTCAGTAGGAGTTAATATTAGTATTATCCTGTAATTGTTGTAAAAAGATATTTCATACAACTTATTCTATGAATTATTAATGGTAAAATTCGTTCTTTTTAGAATAATTTGGATTTAATTATATATCAAAAAAGGTACGGTAATGGCTTTCTTGATATAATTTTTAACTTCTGGGTAAATTGAAATGAGAATTTAATTTTTTTTTAATCCGCTGATATTATTTTTCAAGTTTTGGAACAAAAATCATCAAAAAAAACAGCAATTTAGTATAATCCATTAATTATCAAATTGTTTGTGAATTGCGGCTTTAAACAGCTAGCGGGGCATTTTAGGTGTTATTCTAAATCTGTCTACAACTGCATCTTAAATTATCATACCATTGGAAGAAAATATATTTTTTTTGAAACAAAAAGTTAGCATATTTATACCTAAAAAAACTTAAATTTGATTTCAGATTATATTTCTGAGGAATATTAATTTGAATAAAGATTTAACCAAGCATGCCATGATAAATAGAAGAGCTTTTATATCTGCTACCTTACTTTCAAGCCTTACTCTTCTGAAAGTTAAAGCTTTTTCAACTTCTGTTTTTTTAAAATCTAATATCGATCAGTTTATTGAGAATATTGGTGCCAAAGTTGAAAAGCGTGCTTTATTACAAGACAAGCAGTTAATGCAATTAAGCCATGATGCTTTTAAAAAATGGCATGCAATAGGTTATAAACATTTCAAAGATTCGTATTATTTATTATCGTCAAGGGGATTATATTTCTTTCCTATTGAGTTATATCACAAGTCTTTAGGTCAGGTGGATTTTGCATTACTTATTTTTGAAAAAGACGATTTTGGCGGTTGGTTCAATCATAAACCAATAAACGGGTTTCAAATCAAAGAATTAAATAACGCTGTAGATGATCTGGCAGAAAAAGTCTCCATTAATTCTATTCAGGAATATATTTTGCCCGTAATAAAGACCGGCAGTCAGGATTCTTATGCGTATTCCACAAAAAAAGGTAAAGTACGATCAATAGCCAGAGTTATAAATAATCAAACTTATTTAGAAACAGAAATATGGGTTGATGATAAACCCATTTGGCAAAAAAATGCCCATGCTTAGAATTATTCAGATTCGAACAGGGAATTCTATTTTGTAATATTTTTTAAGAAAATAAAATTAATATGCAATCGTCATGGCCGAACCATTTTTAGCAGAAATAAGAATAATGTCTTTTGGATTTCCACCCCAAGGCTGGGCATTTTGTGATGGACAGGTGTTGCCAATTAATCAAAATCAAGGACTTTTTTCGTTGCTGGGAACTAATTTTGGAGGTGACGGTAGAGTGAATTTTGCACTTCCTAATAACCAAGCAAGAACACCCATACATGTGGGTAATGGTCATGTTCTGGCTGAAAGGGATGGTGAACAAGCACATACCTTAAGTATTACGGAAATACCGACCCACACTCATGTAGCCAAAGCATATTCGACAAGTAATTTTGCAGGAAATCAATCGAGTCCAATAAATGCGACTTTGTCTACCACAAACCCGGCACAGTTATATGGCAATGCGGCTTCACTTGTTGCGATTAACCCGGCAACATTATCAAATACAGGCGGTAGCCAGCCTCATAATAATATGCAGCCTTTTTTAACCCTGACTTTTTGTATTGCTTTGCAAGGGATATATCCTTCCCCAAATTAATAAATGTTAAAAATTAAAATGAAATATTGACATGGCTCAACCGTACGTCGGCGAAATTAGAATGTTTGCAGGTAATTTTGCACCAGCTGGTTGGTTTTTTTGCGAAGGCCAATTGATGCCAATTTCAGAATATGAAACTTTGTTTCAATTAATTGGGACAACTTATGGGGGAGATGGTCAATCTACATTTGCCTTGCCGGATTTAAGGGGTAGATTACCTATTCATCAAGGGAATGGCTTCATTTTGGCAGAAACAGGTGGAGTAGAAGAGGTTACATTAACTGTCAATCAGATTCCCGTTCATAGTCATCCTTTTCTTGCTTCTTCTGCTTCATCTACTTCCGCCAATCCTACTGCCAATCTGGTGGCCAAATCAAACGATGCTGACGTTTTTTATGAAGATATTCCAAATTTGAATATGAGGACAGATTTGATTTCTCATGTCGGCGGGAATCAGCCTCATACTAATTTTCAGCCTTACCTGTGTGTGAACTTTATTATTTCAATATTTGGTATTTTTCCTTTTCAATCTTGATAATTCGGTTCGTTTTTTTTAAGAAAATTGAAAATATGGATTTTAAAATTTAAAGATATGGCAGATCCTTTTGTAGCAGAAATCAGAATATTTCCTTTTAACTTTTCACCCAAAGGCTGGGCTTGGTGTGATGGTCAACTTTTACCATTGTCTCAAAATACGGCCTTATTTTCACTTTTAGGAACGACCTACGGAGGTAATGGTAAATCGAATTTTGCTTTACCAGATTTGCAGGGTCGAGCACCCATGCATCCGGGACAAGGACCGGGCCTATCATTACATGACCTGGGAGAAACAGGTGGTAGTGATAAAGTAACCTTACTTGAATCAGAAATACCTGATCATACTCATCAGTTCAAAATTATTAATGAAGATTCAAATAGTAATATTCCCAATTCAAATACAGGTTTTGGTATTTCGGCTAAGGCTAATGTTTACGCGAATCAAGTTCCAAATGTCAATATGAATGACAATACCATTGCACCTTCGGGTGGTGATCAGCCTCATAATAATATGATGCCTTATTTGACCTTTTATTTTTGTATTGCACTTCAAGGTGTATTTCCACCAAGAACCTAATGGAAATGGTCTATGGAATTAATTTTAACAAATAAGGAATTGAGCCTTCGACCGATTAAAGAGGGCGACAATTCAGTTTTGTGCAAAATTTATGGCAGCACCAGGGAGAAGGAATTAAGTCGCATAAATTATTGGTCAGATTATCAAAAACAATCATTTATTGAACAGCAGTTTTTAGCACAGCATGAATATTATCAAAAAAATTATGTAGGGGCCTCATTTTTTATCATTCAAAAAAAGGAAGAAGTAATTGGACGACTTTATATCCAGGAAAATTACAAAGGTCAGTCTATCAGGATTATAGACATTTCTCTTTTGCCTAAATGGAGAAATTTAAGAATAGGAAGTGGTATTTTGAAAGACATTATGGAAAGTGCTGATGAATTGAAACTTCCGGTGAGTATTCATGTAGAAAGCTTTAACCCTGCTAAAAAACTTTATGAAAAGTTGGGTTTTAGTAAGGTAAGCGAAACCAATGGGGTTTATCACTTAATGGAATGGAAACCGGAAGAATTTAAATTTGCCTGATGGCCCAAATAAAATAGAAATGGAATTGGATAAGATAACAGCTAAAGATTTTCAACCTTATTTAAAGGCATTTATGGCTATAAATTTTACCCCGGAAGTATGCCTGAATTCTGAATTGATTGAAATTACCGAATTAGAGGGATATTCACCACTTGAACGGTTGCCATTTTCTATAATTTTTCGAACAAAACAGTCTAAAGAATACTATAACCAGGGCTCTTACACTGTAATTCATCCAAAATTAGGTGAATTATGCATTTTTTTAACACCACTTGGTTTCGACAAAGTAGGGATGAAATACCAAGCCATTTTTGCATAAAATAAGAAAACTAAAATACTACCGGATATGAGGCAATTCTACGCTTTTCTTTTTGTACTGATTTCTGTTGGTGTAATGTCTTTTCCCACATTTGAGGTAGACAGTACTAACCATGGTTCAAATAATTTAAAATCAGACAAAGAACCGAATAAAGAAAAAAACAAAAGTTCAAAAACGACAAAAGTTAAAAAAAGCTCGAATTTAGTAGAGCAAGAAAACCTGATTATACCTATCGGCCCTTTACTGACTGCCACAAAAAGTGTGGCAATTGAAGGTGGAGGAAATGCCACCATTGATGGGCAATTAAATTATACAATTATTCTTAGTAATTCAGGTGCTTCGGATGCTTCCAATGTAGAATTTAGTGATGTTCTTAGCAGTGATCTTACGCTGGTTGGCGGTACTTTAAAAGCTACTCCAATTGGCGTTAATGATGCCTATTCAGTTATTGGAAACGTAGGTATAACTGTTCCGGTAGGTATCGGCGTATTGGGAAATGATGTTAGTCCGGATGCAACTGAAATCAATGCAACCGTAACTACTGATGTCACCCATGGCAGCTTAAGTTTAGCAACGGATGGTTCGTTTACCTATAATCCCAATGCGGGTTTTAGTGGAAATGATAGTTTTGTATATACCGTAACCAGTGCCAACGGTACTTCATCTACCAACAATATGGTTACCTTGACGGTATCGGCTCCTATTTGGTTTGTAAACAGTGCAGCCTCAAGCAACGGAACCGGTACTCTGGCAAGTCCATTTAAGGATTGGTCTGACTTTGCCACTTCTAATGCTTTATCCGGTGCCACCAACCCGGCTTCAGGACATTCAGTTTTTATTTATTCCGGGACTTATTCGGGAGCAGCAACCTTAAAAAATAGTCAAAAAGTATTGGGGCAAGGAGCGACTACAACTCTGGCGGTATTTGCAGGTGCCACAATAGAAAGTTATACCAATACATTGCCAGCAACAAGTGGCACAAATCCAAACCTGACCAGTACTGGCACAACCATCACCTTGGGTGCGGATAATACACTTCGCGGTTTTGATATGGGAAATAGTGTAAAAGATATTGCTGGTTCTGCTTTCACAAGTTTAACGATCTCCGAAATGGCATTGAATGGCAATGGGCAAGCCTTAGATTTAGATAATGGCTCCCTGACGGCTGGTTTTACTAATATTTCATCGACAAACTCAGCGGACAAAGGAATCAGGCTAAACTCAATTACAGGAAATTTAAGCAATGCTGGAAGTACAACAATTACCAATCCAGCCAGCGATGGAATTGGAATTTATGCCAGTTCTGGCGTAATATCGAACTTTGGTAACACCAATATATCCGGTTCTGGTGGTGCAGGGTTTACTTTGACAGGATCATCTTCTAATACATCCTCTTCTACTTTCGCTGATTTGGATATTTCTCCGGATGCAGGACAAAGTGCCATAAACAGCCAAAGTTTGGGTTCTATTACATGTACTAGTGGTACCATTACAACTTCTTCAATTGGTGGTAGCAATTCAGGTATTTTAATTGCTGGTTTTAATTCTTCCAGTAAGGTAATTCTTAACATAGTTTTAGATAGTTATACAACTTCAGGAACTGGTGTAAATTCTATCGGTTTAAATTTGAAAAATGCCAGTGGTTCTTTTACCATCAATGGGTCTGGATCAACAGCAGGCAGTGGTGGTACCATCTCAAACATCGCCACTAAAGGTGTAAATCTGGAAGAGGTCTCGAATATCACACTCAAAAATATGAACCTGACGAATGCAAATAGTGTGGATGTAACTTTGAATGCATCTGACTATTCAGTTTCTAATGGTGGACTTGTTGCACGAAACGTCAGTGGACTTGCCCTAAATAACCTCAGTATTACCGGAAGCACACAAAGAGGAATTTCTGGTCATGGAGTTAGTAATTTTACGATGACAAACTGCACAATAAATAACTCTGGAGATGGAGTAAATGAAGGTGCAATTGCTTTTACAAATCTTTCAGGTAGCTGCACAATAAGTGGATCAACCATTACCCGTGCCAATGAGCATTTGATAAATATTTTAAACACGAACGTTACTCTAAACCTTACAATTAGTAACTCAAATATATCAGATACACAAACTACCCCATCTGGAACGGCATCAGCAATAGTTGGAACTGGTATTTTAACCAATACCTATGGCAATTCAGGTAAAACCTATTTAACTGTTTCTAATTGTACATTAAATAAAATAGGGGCAGATGCCATCAAAACCATAAATAATGATGCATCAACCGGTAGTTACGAAATCTCGGGTTGCTCTATAGATCCGGTAAATGCCGCAACTTCACCAAATGACGTAGGTACATCCATTGAGATTACAACTAACGAAACCAGCGTGGTTTACGCCAATATACATGATAATACAAAGTTTTCTGCCAATGGAGGTAATGTGGTTACGATTGCTCCTACCGAGCAATCTACTATACATACAAAATTTACTAATAATACCATAACTTACAAAGCTGGCGGTATTTCAGGTCTTTTCAGAGGTATTGAAATTTTCGGACAAAATGATGCCAGAGCTTATGCAACCATTAGTAATAATGTTATTTCCGGATTGCCAGAATCTAACGGAATTATGGTCGATAACCGAAGTGTTGTTCCAACAGATGCCGGCACAGGTCGCATAGATGCCATTATTACAGGTAATACAATTAACTTAAATTATCCGGTATATACATCAAGTGGAAGGTGCATTTTTATTGAAGCGGGCAACACTCTTTCGGCAGTAAATACTGTTTGTGCGAAAGTCGCCAATAATACTACTTCTACCAATGGCATAAACGGTCATTTCAGGTTATCTTCTAATGGAGCCACTAGTTCCATTAAACTGGAGGGAAGTACAGATGCAGCCACTGCCTGGGATGCCAGTAATACTCCCACCGTTTCTAACGGAGGTATCGTCTCTGTTAGATCTGGTTCGACAATTACAATGGTAGCAAATAATACTTGTCAGGCACCTTCCGATCCGCCGGTTTTTGCTGCTATGGACTTGGCAGAAAATACTAAAATTGAACAAATTGGCAATGCCGACGGTGCAATGGCAAATCTGGTAAAAACCAAATCTCAATTGACTGATGAACAGCAGAAAAATCAGGAAGATGTACAAATACCTGTTTTGGAAGAAAGTCAAACTTCACCCAAAAGCTATCATAAGTCAACAGCCGATTTTGGTTCAGGCGGTACTATTACAGTAAATGGAACAGGTTCAGGTTTTTTAATTCCAACAGGTAAGAGTACTACTATTACATTTAGTGCGACTATAAGTACCACACCCATTACATGTGATATAAAAAATACAGCAACCATTTCGGGTAGTAATTTTACCAGCCTCAATTCCAATGAGGTAACTACAAATGTGATTGTTCCAGTTATAAACTCAGGGTCAAGTATAAGTAGTACAAATGTATGTTCGGGAGGAACTGTCGATCTTTCTGCCACATGTCTTGCAGCATCACAAATAAATTGGTTTACCACTACTTCGTCTGGTGGGTTTTCTGTTTCTACCGAAGAAAACTATAGTCCAACTAATATTACAAGTGCAACATCATATTATGCTTCTTGTACTATAGGTGGTTGCGAAAGCTCCCGTACACTAGTGGGGTCCGTAAGCATTAATCCGGCACCTACTATTTCAATAAGCACGAGTCCGGCAATATGTCAGGGATCAACAAGTTTCACAATTCCGTATACAAGCACTACCCAATCACCCACCACCTATTCAATAAGTGGAACAGGTATTACCTCTGTTACCAATCAAACTTTGGATGCGTCACCAATTACCGTTAATCTGGACGCTGCTGCCACGGGAAGTATTTATAACTATACTTTAACTGTAAAAAATGGCAATGGATGTGTATCTGATAATGTAAATGGCAGCGTGGATGTAAATACTACACCTCCACCTACATCACCTCTGGCCACACCTGCTAATTTTGTAATTTCTGGCACCACAACATTGACGGCCAGTGGATGCGATATTCCTTCAACTATTACCTGGTACGACGCCGCAAATCCAAGTGTTGCTCTTTCTGATAATCAACCAAATATTTCTTCCAATAAAACTTTTTTTGCAAAATGTACCGGTACAAATACATGTATAAGTATAGCAAGTAGCACGGTAGATGTAACATATACACCATGTACACCTTTGGCTACATCGCCGGGTAATGTGGACATTACGTGGACAGGTTTATTAAGCACAGATTGGAATACAGCTTGCAATTGGAATCCCGCCTGGGTTCCCGATAAAACAAATGGGAAAGTCATTATTCCACAATCCATAAAAAGCCCCGTAATATCCGGAATTGTGGATACCATCAGTGTTATGGATATAGCTTTAGGTGGTTTACTAGAAATTTCGACAACCGGTGTACTTAATGTCAAAGGAAACGGTGGTGCTGATATGGGAATCAAAGTAGAGGGCGGGCTTATTAACCGCGGAATTTTAAATATGGAATCTTCATCTGGTACTGCAGCAGAAGTATGTATATATTTAAAAGGTACTGGAGATCCTTATTTCTGGAATTATGGTATTACCAATATCAACAGTCTTACAGAAGCTTTTGAAGTTGGTGCCATTGCAGGTGCTCCTACCATAGTGAATCAATCGGGATCGAGTGAAATTAATATAAAAAATGGGGTTGGTTTTCAAATGAATCAGCCGACGGATAATTTAATTTTAACCAATAATGCTTTAATAAATTATACAGGTTCTGATTTGATATTTAATTTTCAAGGTACAGTAAGTGTAAACAATGTTGGTCTAATAAAAATACAATCGGGTACCGGCATTGTCAACCCGGTCGGATCGGAAATAGATAACCAACCTTGTGGTGAAATTATCATGCAATCAGGCACTTATACTAATGGCGGAATTACCTTTAATTTAGGGTTAATTCAAATGCCAGATTCTTATGATTTTACAAATACAGGTACTTTTACAAACGATGGAATTCTAAAAGCGAATTCCATTTCAGGAGTCACCAATAATAAGCTTTCAATAGAAAATAGTTGTCCTATTTTTACTATTGGAGGCACCAATGATTTTGTGGTGGACGGAATATTTACGGATAATTCAGCAAGCAATTCTGCCGGTGTTTATACCGCTATTGATAATGTATTTACGGCTGATAATGCTCTGGCAACAGGTTCACAAACTTTATTTGCAAAAATTACCAAGAACTCATGTACAAAAATAGTTCCTTTTGATTTTGTAAATAAAAAACCGTCTTCGGTTTCAATAAGTCAAACTACCATTTGTGAAACGGAAAGTGTATCCTTGTCGGCTGTATGTTCTTCAGGAACCATTACCTGGTACAGTTCTGCCTCCGACCCAATGTCAATCGGAACTGGCAATAATTTTAATGTAACTCCGACTTTAGGATCGGGAATCACTTATTTTGCAAGCTGCGAAACAGCGAATTGTAAAAGTAGCAGAGTAGTAACGTCGAACTCACTTACAGTAAAAACAAAACCTGCAGCACCAACATCTATAACCGAGCCCGTTGCGAAAA
>JAHEBN010000160.1 GCA_024645245.1 Jiulongibacter sp.
ATCGCGTAGCCTGATTATTATCATCGCGATCATGCTTGGCCTTTGGGCCGGTGTTTTCCTTACCGGTTTTTCATGGGGAATGTACGAAACCCGTATTCAGAAATTGATAACGGGCGAATTATCACATCTTCAAATTCACGACAAGAAATTCAACGAAGAGCTATTAGCCAAACATACCATACCCAACTCTACCGATTTTATTTCTGTTCTGGATAAGGATAAAACCGTTAAGTCTTTCTCAGAGCGAGTTGTGGTAACGGCCATGATGGCCTCATCGCGTAGTAGTTTAGGAATACGCATTTCGGGAGTAGACCCCGATCAGGAAGAAAAGACCACCCGACTTAAAGAAAAAGTAAAAGAAGGTGATTATCTAGACACAGCAGGAAGAAACCCGATTCTGGTAAGTCAGAAAACGGCAGATAAATTAAAACTTGGGCTACGTAAAAAACTGGTATTGACCTTTCAGGATAGGTCAGGAGGAATAGTCTCGGCTTCTTTCCGTATAGCCGGAATATTCAAATCAGGCAATAATATGTACGACGAAGCCAATGCCTTTGTGCGTAAAAGTGACCTGGATACTTTGCTTAAAACCAGAGGGCAAATTCAGGAAATTGCCGTGCTTTTGCAATCGGATCAGGATTTAACGGCAATGCAGGAAAAACTGAAAGTGATAAATCAGGAAGTATCGGTTCAAAACTGGAGAGAAATGGACCCGCTAATGGAATACGCCATCGACTCGTTTGATAGCACCATGCAGATCGTCATTTTTATCATTATGATAGCTTTGGCTTTTGGTATAATCAACACCATGCTCATGGCCATCATGGACAGGGTAAGAGAAATCGGAATGTTAATGGCTATCGGCCTGAATAAAACCAAGTTATTCCTGATGATTATGTATGAAACACTGTTTTTATCAGCCATTGGTGCCCCTTTAGGAATGCTTTTGGCCTGGCTTACAATTATAATTACCCATAAAACAGGCATCGAACTAAAAAGCATGGAAAGCGGACTGGAAGCCATGGGTTTCAGTAGCATCGTATATCCGGTCGCACAATACAACCAGTATTGGAAAATCGGAATCATGGTTTTTGTAATTACTCTGATTTCGGCAATTTTCCCAGTTCTGAAAGCCATAAAATTAGATCCGGCAAAAGCTATTCGAAAAATATAAACTATTGATTAGTAATAAATAAAACTAACATGAATGTAATTGAAGCAAAAGATTTATATAAAATTTACGCCGACGGCAATCAGGAAATAAAGGCCGTAAACGGAGTTTCTCTCTCCATCGAAAAAGGGGAATTTACAGCAATTGTAGGCCCATCAGGTTCGGGTAAAACTACGCTTTTGAATATGATCGGCGGCCTGGATACTCCAAGCAGTGGTTCTATTAAAATTGACCAGGAAGAAATGTCGACCCTAAGCCCAAACCAGCTGATTGATTTTCGTCTCAATAACATTGGCTTTGTTTTTCAGGCATATAACCTTATTCCCGTATTAACAGCCGAAGAAAACGTGGAATTCACCATGTTGTTACAGAATCGTCCGGAGGCCGAAAGAAAAGCCAGAACTAAAGAACTATTAAACAAAGTAGGTTTAGGAGAAAGATCAAAAAACCGACCCTCGGAATTGTCTGGCGGGCAACAGCAACGCGTAGCAGTGGCACGTGCTTTAGCACCAAAACCCAAGTTTATTCTGGCCGATGAACCCACAGCAAATCTGGACTCTAAGTCAACAGCAAACTTGCTGGATATTATGCTGGAAATGAATAAAGAAGAGGGGGTTACTTTTCTTTTTTCTACCCACGATCACCGGGTAATTGACAGGGCAAGGCGTATCATCACTTTAGAAGATGGGAAAATCATTTCTGACGAAAATATATGATTTTCAACTATTTACATACTTTTTTATTCCTTAGAAAAAATGGCGTCTATCCATTAATGAAGAAAACTTTTTCCTATCTTTTTCTTCTGAACTTGTTATTTAATCCAAAATCTCTTTGGGCTCAGGAATCGGATAGCTCCGTTGTTGAAAAAGTGAAAAAATGGCAGCTACACGGCTATCTTAAAAATATGGAGACCATGTCATTTACCAACTTAAATCAAGTGAATCTGGATAACCTGATACATAACCGATTAAATTTTAAAGTACAATTAAAACCTAAAATCACCGGTGTGGTGGAAATACGTAATCGGATCTTATTTGGAGATCAGGTAAGTAATACACCCGCATACGGCACAAACCTGGCTATGGACAAAGGCTTGATGGATTTAAGTTGGTCGTATGTCGATAAAAAGTCTTTCGTGATGAATACCACCATCGACCGACTTTATGTTGATTTTACCGGAAATAATATCGAAGCACGTATTGGCCGCCAACGTATAAACTGGGGCATTACCATGGCCTGGAACCCGAATGATTGGTTTAATACGTACAATTATTTTGACTTCGATTACGAAGAAAGGCCAGGTTCTGATGCGGTTCGAACAAGGATATATTTTAGGGACGGGATGTCAAGTCTCGATATGGCCGGTAGCTTGAATAAGAATCGTAAAAATGTATCAGCTGTGATGTATAAATTCAACACGCATGGATATGACATTCAGTTCCTTTCGGGTAAATACTACTCCGATTTCGCTTTCGGTGCCGGCTGGGCAGGTAGTATAAAAAATGCAGGTTTCAAAGGTGAATTGAGTTATTTCAAGCCATTTGACAAAACCAATTCGCAAGAAGCTTTTGTGGCAACAAGTTCATTAGATTATTCTTTCAAAAATTCGATTTACCTAAGTGCAGCCTGGCTTTACAGCAGCCTGGGTATCAATCAAAACATCAACCTGAATGGTGCTGAATTGGGTATAAGTACATTTGGCAACCTGACGGCCAAATCCCTGTTTCCTACTAAAAATACAAGCATGTTGGTGGGCTCCTACCCTATTTCGCCCTTGTGGAATGTCAGCCTGGCAGGCATATACGGTTATGGTATGAACATTGCATTTTTTAGTCCGTCACTTACCTATAGTCTGCGTGATGATGTTGACTTATATTTGATTGGTCAGTCTTTTTATTTACAACAAGGCAAGAAAATGGAGAACTTAGGGAATGGGGCATATTTTCGTTTAAAATGGAGTTTTTGAACCTTCCTGAAACATTTAGCATTTTTTCAAAGTTTTATCTTTTTTTAGTAATATGCAAAAAATACTAACTTATGAACACGCATTTAGCATCTGAAACTATAGCCTTCCTTAAAAATCTGAAAGAAAATAATAATAAAGAATGGTTTACTGCTAATAAGAATCAATTTGAAGAAGCTAAAGCTGATTTTGAATCTTTTATTACCTCACTTTTTGCAGAAATAGCCAAATTCGATCCAGCCATTTCTCATCACAAAGCGAAAGATTGTATTTTCCGTATTTACCGTGATGTTCGTTTTTCAAAGGATAAATCGCCGTATAAAGCACATTTTGGGGCTCATATTACCCCGGCCGAAAAGAAATCTGAAATACATACAAGATCCGGATATTATATTCACATCGAACCCGATGGAAACAGTATGCTTGCAGGTGGTGCCTATTTGCCGCAAGGAGATTGGTTGAAAAATATTCGCCAGGAAATAGATTACAATGGCAAAGATCTGATTGAAATTATTGAAAATCCGGCTTTTAAAAAAGCTTTCGGAGAGCTGGAGGGAGAAAAATTGAAAAGAATGCCGAAAGGCTATTCCGAAGATCACCCGAATATTGAATTGCTCAAATTAAAAAGCTTTCTGGCCACACATAAGGTGAACGATTCCGAAATTATAAAACCGGATTTTCTGGAAAATGCCGTTTCGGTTTTTAAAACCTTAAAACCTCTCGGTGATTTTTTGAATCGTGCATGAGCATATTTAGCATTAAATATTCCATTTTAGAATAAAGAAAAACCACCGCCGAAAATCAGCGATGGTTTGCTACTTATTCCAATTCTAATCTGAATAGATTAGTTTCTTTTAATACCCCGGATTTTGAGGAAAACTTGCGTTTCCTCCATCTACAAGGTCAATTTGAGCTTGAGGAATAGGACGATAGAGATGATGTGCATCTACACTGGGAGCTGCCAGGTCATTATATTTCTTAACTCGCTCAACCAGATTACCCCATCTCTTCAGGTCGGTCCATCTGTGCCCTTCTCCTAATAATTCACGGGCACGCTCATCATAGATAAAGTCCATGGTGGCATCAGCCGCTGTAATTTCCAATTCTGCTTCATGACCAGGATAGGCCGCTCTTCTGCGAATTGGATTGATATATGCTACTGCATCAGCAGCTTTTCCTTGCTTTATCAAAGCCTCAGCCACCAATAAATATACATCTCCCAAACGAATCAGGTTAAAGTCGCGACCACCTTGTACTTCGTTAATACTTGCACGCAATGGATCCAGGAATTTACCTAAAACACCGAATTGTTTTTCCTGGTACATACTTGGCGTATAAACCTGATAGGGTTTTGTTGCCCTTTCAGCCTCACTCATCTCATAACCAGGCATATAGATTGCTGTATCTCCGGCAGTAACGGTAATAGAGGCTTTTGATTTATCAAGAAAAGTAGGGAATGTACCTGATTTGGTAGCATAAAAAACCTTCTTAAAGCTTTTGTCATAACGGGCATCCTTATCACGATTTACCATAACCTGATTATAGGTATAATCTGTCGGACGTAGTCTTTTCCACGGACGGCCAACTTCTAATACACGGCTCATACCCGGCTGGGTGTCATACTCCATCAGGTAATACAAGTGCCAACGGTTACCAAAACCACCCGCAGAAAGTAAATCATAACTGAATTGTACTGCAAAAACAGCTTCTGAGTTTTCATCATTTCCCAAGGCAAATAAATCCGCATAGTCGCTTACCAATGCTCTGTCATAGTTATTGATTACATTTTTACCATATTGCTCTGCTTTTGCAAAATCATCAGAAGCTCCAAAAGATCTTGTTGCCCTGGTGATATGCACTTTACATAAAAATCCCTCAATAGCCATTTGATCAAATCTTCCCCACTGATTAGCCCTTGCCGGTAAATCGGCTTTTGCCTCATTAAAATCTTTTATGATTTGAGCATAAACCTGCTCTTCCGGAGTACGGGTAATCTCGGTTATAGGGCCATTGGTTTCCGCAATTCTCAAATCCAAATCACCGTAATGTTGCACCAGTGTAAAATAAAACAAAGCTCTTAGTGCTTTTGCTTCTGCCACACCTTGTTTAAGTGATGCCGCCGATAAACCTTCAATGGTGCTACTTCTGTCGATTATGGCATTACAGGTATTGATCCCCTTATAGAAATCTCTCCATAGGGAAACCACCCAGTTATCACGACCATCCAGATCAGAGGTATACAAGTTATAACGCTTATAACTTCCATCAGCACCTTGTGTATAAGTATCCGTACCCATTTGTGCCATGGTCATATTAATTTCTTGAGCATAATATGTTCTTAAATAACCATATGCGGCAGAAACAGCATCATCAAAACCTTTTGGGCTGTTGATGTAGTCATTTGAGATATTAGAAATTACTTTCTCATTAAGTACATCCGTACAGCTTTGTGTACTTATCATCAAAGCACCAGGAATCAAAGCGATTTTTAAATATTTCGCTGATTTTTGAATTATATTTTTTAGTCTATTTTTCATCTTTAAATATGCTTTTATGATTAAAACTTAACGTTGATACCGAAGGTCGCTGTCCAAACAGCCGGAGATACACTTCCGCTCAAACTTGCATCAATATCTGTCTCTGGATCGATTCCATTATATTTAGAAATAAATGATGAGAAGATAAATGGTTGTTGAATCGATGTGTAAACACGTAGCGACTCCATTCCTAATTTATTCGCCACGGCCTCATTGAATTTATAACCAAGGTTTATATTCCTAACTTTTACAAAAGAACCATCAAATATATTTAAAGAAGAATTCCACTTTGGAAACTCTTGATTTTGATTGGGTCTTGGCACATCATTTGTTGGGTTCGTTGGGGTCCAATAATCAACCACGATGTTGTTATAACGTCCAAATAAACTATTGTTACTCGTATGGAAGTTTGATCGAATATTTTGTCCTAAACGTGCATATACAAAGAATGATAAGTCAAAGTTGTTAAACTTAAATCTGTTTGTAATACCACCAGAAATTTTAGGTACACCCGAACCTTGAATCACACGATCTGCAGCAGTATATTTTCCATCTCCGTCCGTATCCTGAATTTTGATTTCACCAATGGCAGATCCATAGCTTTTAGCTAAATCTAACTCATTCGATTGCCAGATTCCGATTTTCTTATAATCATAGATAACAGAAAGTGGCTGACCAATAAACCATCCGTTTCCTACATCGTCTGTTCCACCCGGAAGATCAACAATTTCTTCTTTGTTAGTAAAGAAAGTGAAGTCTGTTGACCATTTAAATCCGTTTCTATTGTCTACATTAACAGTACTGAAAGTACCCTCCAAACCATGGTTACGCGTACGACCAATGTTGGTTGTAACGTCATTAAAACCAATTGAAGTAGGTAGATTTCTTGATAGCAACAAATCCTTGGTATTAACATCATAGTATTCCAATGTACCAGAAAGGCGGCCACGGAATAAGCTAAAATCTAAACCTATATTGGCAGTGGTAGAGGTTTCCCACTTCAAATCCGGATTTCCGATTGTATTTGGAGCATAACCGAAATAAGCCGAGCTACCGAAATTATAAGCTTGCTTGGTAAGTAAACCTTGCGTTTGGTATGGAGTAATCGCCTGGTTACCAATAGAGCCGTAACTCACACGTAATTTCAGGTTATCAATTGCAGTTACCGACTTTAAAAATTCCTCTGAGCTCATATTCCAGGCCAATGAAACACCCGGGAAATAACCCCACTTAGTGTTAGCCCCGAAACGAGATGAACCATCAGCTCTCAAAGTCGCTGTTAATAAATATTTATCATTAAAGCCGTAGTTTACTCTCCCCATATAAGAAAGCAAAGCCCATTGAACTAAATTGGATCTTACTCCTTCAATAATTGCGGCATTACCAAAATTATTAAACTGCTGGGTTTCCGAAGGAATGTCCTGTACGGTAATACCATTGGTTTCTATATTATCTTTTTGCACAGACTGAACCGCAGTCAGGTTAAAATTATGCTTACCCATGGACTTTGCATAATTCAGGATATTCTCAATAGTATAGTTAAACTCGGTGAAATTGTCGGTTGCAGCACGAGGCGGAGCTAAACGACGGGCATTGGTGTATTTTCCCTGAAATAAATCCCGCTTGTTCATCTGAAAATCAGGCCCGAAGTTAAAACGGTAAGTTAAACCTTTGATAATTTCTGCCTGAGCATATATGCCTGTAAACATCCTGTTTGATTTTCTTCTATCCACATTGGCACCATCCACGATTTCGGAAAAAGGATTGGAACGCAAACCATCTTCAGTAGGAAGGAAATTCAAAGTACCATCTTCATTATAAGGCTGTCCCAATGGATTCTCACGCATTGCACCATCCAGCGGATTAAAACTTTCTCCATTTCTGATCGAGTAATTTACAAAAGAAGATAAACCGACCGAAATAGCTTTTGTTAAATGATGATCCAAGTTAACACGCAAAACATTTCTGTTATAATCTTGATTATAAACCACACCATTGTCTTTATAGTAGTTTAAAGACATGTAGTATTTTGTTTTTTCTGTGCCACCTGAAATACCTAATGATTGATTCATTCTGTTTCCGGTTCTGAGCAGACCATTTATATAGTCAGTTGATCGACCTTTGGCTATACCGTCTAATTCAACATCTGTAAATACCACGCCATCAGGCTGTAAGTCACCCAAAGTACCGTCCGAATTTCTTATTCTATATGCCTCTCTTTTGGCATCTGCAAATTGCTCTCCATTCATAAATGATAAGGTGTTTGGAAGCACATTAGAGGTACCATAGTAAGCATCGTAGAAAATATTCATTTTGCCGTTAGAATTACCTCTTTTAGAAGTAATCAAAACCACACCATTGGCACCTCTGGCACCATAAATAGCTGTGGCAGACGCATCTTTCAGAACTTCCATAGACTCGATATCATTGGGATTGATATCACCGGTACCACCAGCCAGAGGAATACCATCTAATACATAAAGTGGATCATTGGATGCATTAAAGGATCTACGTCCACGAATTACCACTCGTGGCTGAGTTCCTGGCTTTGAACCCGCTTGCATAACGTCAACTCCAGCCACACGTCCCTGAAGTGCTTGCTGGGTATTTTCAATCGGCAAGTCCTTAATGTCCTGGGCTTTTACAGTAGAAATAGCACCAGTCAACTGGCTTTTCTTTTGAGTACCGTAACCCACCACTACTATTTCTTCTAAAGAAGCAGCATCCGGTTCGAGAGAAACATTGACAACCGATTGATTACCTACGGCAATTTCCTTTGTAACATAACCTACAAAAGAGAATGTTAAAACATCAGTAGATCCGGCTTCGATTTTATAGGAACCGTCTACATTTGTAGTGGTACCTCTGGTGGTACCTTTCACCACAACACTTACACCGGGAAGGCCTTCACCGTCTTCCCCTTTTACGGTTCCGCTGATAACGGCCGCAGCATCAGTATTCTTTTCAGCACTAGCTGCTGCAAAAACCTGAAGATCGCATACTAACACACTTTGGATTATCAAGAACACCAGAAACATTCCGGCTCGAGATAAGGGTAGTTTTCTCAACATAGAGTAGTTAAATTAAGGTTGATAAAAATTGGAATAATACAATAAATTTTATCAAAATTAATATTCAAAATACTGCTATGTGTCCTGCAAAATCCTGTAAACCGACCTTTGGTAGTAAATTTTTGAAAATTAAAATAGGATTAAAATGCCTTAAAGTCTAATAATGAGCAATTTAAACAAAACTAAATAAATACTTCTTTCATCTACAAATAGTTTGTAGTAGACTACGAAAAACCAGATTTTCCTGATAGTATTAAAGGAATAATGATAAAATACCTTCCCGGAATTTTACAAAAAAACCACTGCCGAAGATCGACAGTGGTTTCTGACTTATTCCAATTCTAATCAACCTTTTGATTAGTGTCTTTTTTAGTACCCCGGATTTTGTGCAAAAGCACCAACTTCCGAGCGGTCTATTTGTGTCTGAGGTATTGGACGTACTAAATGAATTGCTTTCACATTGCCAGCTGCCTGTGGATTGTACTTCTGTACTCTTTCCACCAGGTTACCCCAACGTTTCAAATCCATCCAGCGAGTTTGCTCGCCTGCCAATTCTCTGGCTCTTTCTTCCATTACCATATCAAAATTCATTTGAGCCGATGTAATTTCCATATCAGCCTCATGACCTGGCCATGCTGCTCTTCTACGTACCATATTTATCGCATCCGTAGCTGCCTGTACATTGCCTGCTCCCAATTGGGCTTCAGCGAGCATCAAATACGTATCTGCCAAACGGAACATAAATAAATCGCGGCTACCTGATTCGTATGTTTTATCCGGACGTTTGGTGTCAAAAAATTTCATCAAGGTTGGGAAAAGTGCTTCCGAGTATTTACTTGGCACCAAAACCTGATAAGGTCTTTTGGCTCTTTCTTCCTTGCTCATTTCATAACCCGGAATAAATATTGTGGTGTCACCTGAAGCAAA
>JAHEBN010000161.1 GCA_024645245.1 Jiulongibacter sp.
TTAATACCGGCAGGATCACCCAGCAATACCACACCCACGTTGTCCTCTTCCAGGTTCAATGCAAGAGCTTTAAGTCCGTTTTCAAACGCGATCAACTCACCCGCTTGTACTTTTGATAAACCATAGATACGTGCTACACCGTCACCGATCTGGAGCACGGTACCTACTTCTTCCAATTCGGCTTCAGTCTTTGAACTGGCAAGTTGCTCACGCAAAATGGCCGAAACTTCGTCTGGTCTAATAGATGCCATGTTATATTTTATGCTTTTTAAAAGATATTTTTTCTCAAAACAGCCCTGAATTGTCGGTCAAAGCTTCATTTTCAGGGTGCGAAATAAGCAAAAAAATTTCATAATTCCGATACAAATAGAAAAAAATCATCCATTTTCTTGCACTTTTCTATGATTTGAAATTCCAAATTAAAATTTTTTTAATCTGTAAGGAAATAATCAGATTTTCAGATGCTGCATAACTCATATGAAAGCTACTGGTAAGAACCATAATTTTGAAACCTTCCCTTGTAAACAGGGATCAATTATCCTTTGGTATTTATCTCTATCATCCTATTCCCTGCATTATTCCAATATCGTAAAATTCAATTCAGATAGATAAAATTTGTTTTTCCTATACTTTCTAAGCCAGGCAAAAATTTCATTTTCCAGATATGGAAAAAGGCCATTAATCTCAGTTATTTTTTAAATACTCATCCCGCACCACTTTAGCAGTTTTATGATCTCCGGTATGGCTCCAACCGGGGGGCATAATTAAGTAGTAAAATTTATTTCCTAAACCCGGTGCCTGCCAGATATCTTTAGCCAGAGCCACTATTTCACCAAAATACACATCCCAGATATTACCTGAATTCATCGGTCTTGTGATGCCATATTCTATTTTCACATTTTTGTCTTCTTCCTGGTAAGTTTTAAAAATACGATCCCAGATATTTAATAAATTGCAGAAATTGGTATCCATATACAACGGATTACGGGCATGGTGAATGCGGTGATGAAGCGGAGTGAGCATCCATTTGCTCATAAAGCCCAATTTACCCGATTTAGAAATATTTTCATCGATATGAATAAAAGCTCCATAAGTACCGTCGATGAACATGATGAGAAATAGCAAGGCCGGGCTCACACCGGCTAAAATGCAAATTGACCCACGTATGGCATCGGCATAAGGCCCTTCCAGAAAAAAGTGGGCATATGTTACCGAAAGGTTCATATCCTCCGGTACATGATGGCTAGAATGCAAACACCAGAAAAGCCGCACCTTGTGAGCCAGAAAATGATAAATAAAATGGGCAAATTCCCAAATTATATAGCCGTATATAAGACCGTACCAGGTAATGTCAACTTGAAAGATGGCAATAGGTTGAAGTTTTGCAATCACAAATGCCGTAACGGCAATAGCTATAAATCGTGAAATAAAACGATTGAGTACATAAATGAGAAAATTGACTTTGTATACTTTCGTTTGGGATTTTTTATTAATGATTCCCTGGATCAATTCCAGAATAAGTAAAAGCGGAATAATGGGAATCAGGATAGTTTTTATACCCTCAAAACTCAGGAAAGAACTAAAATCACCGGATTTCAAAAGATTAAAAGCGGGCTCAACACCCAGAAAACCAAGGACTTCGCGATATAAGATTTGAAATATTTCCATCGATATTTCTTTTTTAAAGTTGAATATTTACCGAAAAATAAATAAAAAACCCGTAAAAGCAAACAGGGGCACTTGATAGTAAAATCCGTTCAAATGCCCGAATTATCTTTGATTTTTTGTTAACTATTCTATTGAAATAAAACAATTTTCAGCCCTGAATTTAGGTGCCTTTAAAGTGGAATGCATTGAAAATGTCTGATTAAAATGAACGGGGCTGTTTTCAATTTGCAAAAATTTAATTTCCTCAAAAAAAATTCTCCAAATTCTATGTACCTTAATTGCTTCTTATTTTAGATATGAAGAATTTTTTAAAATTTATTTGGGTAATTCCACTTATATCGGGCATTTTGTTTTTGAACTTTTCACAAGAAAAAAAACTGAGACCGAACATCCTGTTTATCCTGCTTGACGATGCCGGGAAAGACATGAGTGCTTATGGCAATTCCTGGATTCAAACTCCCGCTTTTGACCAAATCGCCCGTGAGGGTTTGCTTTTTGAAAAAGCTTACACACCAAATGCCAAGTGTGCCCCCTCCCGCTCGTGTTTGCTCACCGGTCGAAATCCCTGGCAGCTTGAAGCGGCCATGAATCATGTGATTTACTTTCCAGATAAATTTAAAACTTACGCCGAAACACTTTCAGAAAACGGCTATTTTACGGGTTATACAGGAAAAGGCTATGCACCCGGAAAAGCATTGAATAAAGATGGCAGTAAAAGAGACCTTTTAGTCAAAAAATGGGATGCCAAAACTTTAGTACCTCCGGCAAAATTCATCTCAAATAATGACTATGCTGCAAATTTTGAAGAGTTTGTGAATGACGCTCAGGGAGAGTCCTGGTGTTTTTGGCTTGGTTTTACCGAGCCCCACCGGCCATATGAGTTTGGAGCGGGTATCAGGCATAAGAAATTAACAGATATAAAAAGCGTACCTGCTTACTGGCCTGATACGGATACCGTACGTACAGACATGCTCGACTATGCTTATGAAATTGAATATGCCGATTCGCAGGTGGCCAAAATTTTATTAATTCTTAGGGAAAAAGGCGAACTGGAAAATACCCTGATTATTTATACTTCAGACCACGGGATGCCTTTTCCACGGGTAAAAGGAAATGAATACGAACAAGCTAATCACGTACCGATGGCAATCAGATGGGGAAATGGAATTAGAAATACAGGTAGAAAAATCAAAGACTATGTCAATTTTATCGATCTTGCACCAACCCTTTTAGAAGTAGCTGGTATAAAATTCAAAAAAAGCGGAATGGCTCGTATCAGTGGAAAATCCTGGCTTAATATATTTAAATCCGACCAATCAGAAAACATAGAAAAAGACAGGGATTTTATGTTGGTGGCACAGGAAAGACATGATTTTGGCAGACCGAATGATGAAGGGTATCCGGTCCGGGGATTACATCAGGAAAATTACCTGCTTTTGAAAAACTACAAGACAGATCGCTGGCCGGCTTGCAATCCCGAAACAGGCTACCTGAATTGCGACGGCGGTGCCACCAAGAGCTACATTTTAAATCAAAGAAGAAATGGACAAAACACGTATTTCTGGGATCTTTGCTTTGGCAAAAGGCCTGATTACGAATTTTACGATCTCTCGAATGATCCCTTTTGCATAGAAAACCTGGCAGAAAAGCAAGAACTTGAGCCCCTTATTAAAAAAATGGAAAACAAGATGGAAGGCATTTTGTTAAGTCAGGGAGATTGGCGGATGTTGGGAAAAGGCGATGACTACGATAAAATACCAGGTGCCGAGGTAAATGGTTTTTATGAACGGTATATGAATGGAGAAAAAATACCCACACCTTGGGTAAATAATACAGATTATGAAACCAAAGCTTTAGATTGACCGTAATTACCTAAATTGAATAAAACAGATTGAAAAAACTGATTTATCTATTACTCATTTTTGCCTTAAGTTCTTGCCTGGTAAAAGATAACCCAAGCCCGGAAGAATTAAGACTGAAAGGATACACCCTTAAATTTGATGCAGCAGATAAACTGAATATTTTCACCAATGAATATGTTTATGATGACAATAACTTACTAACCGACTTTATAGAATACGATACCATTTTTTATCACGATAGCAAAACTTTTGATCCATCTCAGGCAATAACCCATTACGAATACGACAACAAAGGCTTTTTAATAAAAAGAACCCGCACCACTTTAAGTATAGTGTCTAACATTGAAAGCGAAATCGAATACACTTACCTGAACGACCGCCTTCTTCTTGAAAAAACAGGGAACCGACTGGCAGAATATCAATACGATACAGAGGGCAGGCTAAAAGCCGTGATCTCGCAATCTCTTACAAATGGTATTAAAACTGTAACTGAATACCTGGATGATGTACCTAAAAGCTGGACCAAGACAGCGAATGGATTTGAGGAAATCAACGGAAACACCAAAACAATTTACAACTCCAGTTTACTACCAACCCTTGCCGAAACCACCGAGAATGGTATGATTACGTATAGGAAAACCAATGAATATGTAAATGTAGAGCACCCATTTAAACTTATACCAGAATTTAAAGGTTTCCCAAAAATCCGCCAGATTTGGTACCGCAATGGTATCGACCAATTTACCCGAACGTTTAAATTATCGAATAGCACATTAAAGCTTTCTGATGAGCGAACTATGAATGAAAAGTTGGAGAAAAACGGACTTTTGAGTCGTACCGATGGTAATGAAAACGTAAACCTGCTAACTTCAGGACCTATAAGCAGAACTGTAACTTATGCTTATTATTATGAGCGAAAGTGATGGGTATTCATCTGTTATTTATTAATTTCACGAAGTAAAAACTCAAAAAGTGAAATACCTCATTTTCCTTCTTACGCTCCTCCTTTTTGCCTGCCAAAGCACTAAAAATCTGGACTATAAACATCCAAGCCGATTATTTAACGGTAATAATCTGAGCGGCTGGCACTGGGATGTTCCTGAAATGGATAAAAACCCGGAAGCCATAAATCCGTTTTTCGTACGGGATGGTATGTTGGTAACAAAGGGTGAACCGGGCGGGCATTTAATAACAGATATCAATATTTCAAATTATAAAATCAGTTTTGAGTACCGATTTGCGGGAAAACCGGGCAATTGCGGTGCACTGGTGCATGTTTCAAAACCTAGAAGGCTTTATGCCATGTTTCCACAGTCAGTAGAAGTACAATTGATGCACGATAATGCAGGCGATTTCTGGTGTATTGGTGAAAATATAGAGGTTCCAAATATGGAAGCACGCCGTGGCCCTAAAGAAAAATGGGGTGTGGATGGAGATAAAAATCGCCGGATTCCAAATCTAACGGATGATACCGAAAAACCGGTAGGCCAATGGAATCAAATGCAGATCGAATGTTTTGGAGGAGAAGTGAAGGTTTGGCTAAATGGTATTATGGTAAATCATGGTTTTAATGCAACAGCCACATCGGGAGCTTTTGCATTACAATCCGAAGGGTCGGAGGTGGAATTTAAAAATATTTATTATGTACCAATAAAAGGCATTAGTAAAAACTTGCCTAAATTTTATACCGGGAATTAGCAAAAGTTCCCTTTTATTTAGGAAATAATTAAACGTGCATCACCGTGAGTACGTGACTTGGCGGCCACAAAAATCAATTCAATAAAATCCGTTTGGAAACCGACCCACTTTCTTTTATGATTTTCAAAATATATACTCCACTTTGAAGTTGCGAGATTGGTAAAACCGGATCTTTCATACTATCTGTTTTTTTATAACAGACCCTTATTCCCAAGTTATTGTACAATTCAACCACCTGAATTGGTTCTTCGGATTGAATATGAATATAACCGTTGGCAGGATTGGGAAAAACTTTTATAGAAGTAGTGTTGGATTCCACTGCGAGCACACTTTCATCCACTTTCTTTTCGGTAAAATTGACAAAAATATCTTTTCCGCCATCCGCTTTTCCTTCTTTACTACCATCGGCATTTCTGAACACCATACCTATGCGATACCATTTGGCTGATGATGGTACACCCGGAAAATATGTTTTGGGTGTAATTGTAATCTCCCATTTGTTAGTTGTACCCGTTACTTTTGTCATCTTCCCTACTCCATCGTCTTTGCCCCAATTGCCCACTACATATTGCCAGTCTGTTCCATTCACCGAACTCGTGATTACACCGGCATGCATATAAACCTTATCGACACCTACCAGACCAGCCGTACCTTGTGTCGCATCGAAAGTTATGGTAATAGGCGTATCTGATTGAAATTCGGCCGGATTTACTTTAACAATTTGACCGTTCTGTTTCACATTAAGCCAGATAATTTCATTTCCGTAACCTTTACCGGTAGTAAGCTTATCTTCACTTATAAAGTACAATCCTATTCGGTATATATCTTCCGTTTCGGGCACACCAAAATAGGTTCTTGGGTTTAGGGTAAATTCCCAAACATTATCTGAATCAGGGACTTTTGTAAATTCACCTTTGGGTTCAATCTGACCTTTCAGGTATTTCAAATCTGTACCAGTG
Organism: Jiulongibacter sp.; assembly: GCA_024645245.1. Lineage (GTDB taxonomy): Bacteria > Bacteroidota > Bacteroidia > Cytophagales > Spirosomataceae > JAHEBN01. Next base: position 6,188 of record JAHEBN010000161.1, read on the forward strand.
GGAGAGTCGGTAATTACACCAGCCACCATAAAAATTTTGGCTAAATCCTTAAATATTGCTTTACCCGTACTTGCAGCAAGATTCGCCTTAAGTTTTAATTTGATATTGCCATCGGCTGTTATTTCCGCCGGATCGGTACTCACTATGGGCTTAAAAACAGTTACCAGATTTTCCGATTTCGTTTCCTGTTTTTTGCTGGTATAAATATGGAACTCCCCGGGTTGCAGATTAAAAGAGATCACACCACTTGTAAAACTCAGGGAATCTCCAGAGAATAAATCGTAATACATACCGACTTCGGGAAAAGAAACCGTAGCGGATGTAGACTTTATATCGAAATTACCCACAATACAAACACTCATATCCACATGCTGTATTTTGATAGTTTTTACAGCTCCTCCCAGGCTTTTTGTCAGTATACCCGAGGAAAAAACCGGCCGGTTTTGGTTTACCAGATTTATTATTGCTGCATGTGTTTTGTACAGATTTTGCCTTTGATCGTCTTTGTAATAATTCAAACTGCCTTCGCCCCAAACCAGTGGCTTGTTTCCTACCCGACCGTTGAAATTTATATCTATATCATAACCGAGTTCCTGAAATTGCCACATCATTTTGGCACCGGGTAATGTATAGAAAAATGCCGCCAGCATTTTCACCCGATTGATGGCGATTAAATCATCACTCAGGGTATATGTTGTAGTTTTTGCAGCACTGTTTTCCGCTTTAAACATCAGTCTATCTTCATCGTGGCTTTCCATATAGCTTACCCGATTGAGTTCTGCTGCCGAATTGATATTTACTGAGGTATTTCCGGTAAGCAAATTTCCATAATCGAAAGTATTATTTCCCCAGGTCATCATACCGTCGGCTTTTAAAATATCTTCTTCCGCCGAATCGGCAAAATGCTCCAGAATAATAAACGCATCTGGGTCAGATTGCCTTATTTTATCCGCCATTCTCTTTAAAATAGCGATTCGGGAATCGTCTTTATGCCCCCAAAGTGTTACATCCGTATTCTTTTTCTGGGTAAAACCTTTTGACAAATCGAAGCGAAAACCATCGAAATGGAATTCATTTAGCCAATAGGCATTAACGGTATCTACAAAGGCCTGAGTATAAAGGCTTTCGTGATTGAAATCATATCCAACACTAAAAGGATGCGTAGCCTCTACATTAAACCAGGGATTGTCTGCCGAAGGACGGTTATTTGCTGCATCCCAATACATTTGTACCATAGCATTTTGGCCGAAAGCGTGATTTAAAACCATATCTAAAATCACCACAAAACCTTGCTGATGTGCTACTTGAATAAAATTCTTTAAGTCGTTTTTACTTCCGTAATATTTATCGGGTGCCAGAAAATAGGAGGGATTGTAACCCCAACTTTCGTTTCCTTCAAACTCCATTATGGGCATCAGCTCGATGGCATTTACACCTAGCCTTTTCAGGTAAGTTAAGGTATCGGCCAGATCTTTGTAATGGTGCGAACCAATGAAATCACGAACCAGTAACTCGTAAATGATCAACTCATTTTTATCGGGTCGGGTGCGGCTTTTCTCTGTTTCAGCCCACGGAAAAGTCTTTTGTCCGGTTTGAAGAACGGAAGCAATTCCAAAATTTTCTCTTTGATATTCCGGTAAATTGGGATAAACATTAGAAAGAATATATTTATCGTTCCAAGGGTCGGCCACCTGATCGCAAAGCGGATCGCCGATTTTAATTACCCCATCTACCCAATATTGAAAAACATAAGGTTTATTTGGTTGCAAACTATCTATTTCCAACCAAAAAAGCTCCCCATCGGGAGTACGGTTCATCAGAAATTTTTCTTTTATCTGCCAGTTATTAAAATCTCCAACTACATACACAAACTCTTTTTTGGGAGCTTCCAAAACCAGAACCACTTTAGATTCATCGGCCAAGTAGTTGATACCTTTTTGAATGCCATCGGGCAGTTTTTCGCTGAATACCTGATTGCGTAGTATAATTTCAAGGTCTTTGGTAACGGACTGGGTATCCGTAGCAAAAATAGCCTCAGCTTTAATTTTAATTTTTTCGGAAGCAGAGGCAGGGTAGTCAAAACTTATGGTTTTTTGTTCCGAAAGTGTCTTTATTTTTTCAAAGCCTTTGCCATTATCAAGGTATAAATTTAAGGTTTTGGCCGTGCCGGAAGCCATGGCTAAAATAGGAAAAGTGGTACCCGGCGTAAGGAATAGGATACTTTTTTGCGGTTCGGTGAATTGAATATAATTGGATACATTTAAGTTAAGAAATATATCCTGATTGGATGCGACCGTTCCACCTGTAAAATTACCAGGCGTGCCTTTCCCTTCTTTACTTCCATCTGCATTTCGGAAAACCATGGATAGCCTAAAAACCGGAATACCCTGTGGTACTCCAAAGTATTTACGAATACTTGGCGATAGTTTTATACTCCATTTGTCAGTTTCGCCTGCCAATTTGGTCATTTTACCTATACCGTCATCTTTGCCCCAATTGCCAATCACATTGCTCCAGGCAGTGCCATTTACACCAGAGGTAACAACCCCGGCGTGCATATAAACCGAAGACTCCCCTTTCAGTCCGCCGGTACCTAAAGCAGCATCATAAATCAATTCAACTTCATTATTTGAAGATGCATTAGCCGGTATTATCTTTACAATTTGAGCTACGGCTAAATTAGATAATAGCCATAATGAAATTAAATATATCTTTTGCATTGCATTCTGACCTAAAAACAGATAAAGGTTTTAACTACTATTCTGAGTATATTATTTTTGAAAATAAATTCGACCCAAATCCATTTACAATTTTCCTGTATTAAAGCAGTTGGTCGTGGAAAAAATTAAAGTCTTTAATTAAGAGTACAAATCTATTTAAGATTTACCAGAAAAGGGCTTAAAAAAAATAAAACTAAAACCGAAAATTTTATTTTTGGATGAAATGAATTTAATATTTTATTTTTGAGCGAATTAACCAAATTGAATGAAGAAAACGATATTATGTATTTTATTTTCTCTGGTATTTTATTCGGTAAAAAGCCAAAATTACACCAAAGAACAAACCATTGAATATATTAAAAATAAATTGAAAATTGCTGACCCGGTTTACGAAAGATTTGATATTGGCGATAATGGAGAAACAATAATTTCTTGGGTAAATGATGGTTTCTGGACCGAGTACCGATTTAATATTCGAGAAATTGAATTTCAAACTTCTGTTAATGAATTAGGGGATAATATAGTTACTATGGCATGTAATTCATCGGAATTAAACAATTGTATACAAAGAACATCAAGAGAAGATATTACAAAAGTGGGGAAAAGAGTTCACTTTAAAGGATACAAAAATATAGAAATTAGTAGCATTGGTGGTTATAATAATGTTTTGAGCATAAAAAATGCATTGGTCTATCTTAAAGTACTTTCAATTTCTGACAACTTAAACAAAACTTCTGCAAAAAG
>JAHEBN010000162.1 GCA_024645245.1 Jiulongibacter sp.
CAATGTATCTAACTTCACAAAAACTTTTGGAAAGTCATGACTTTGGGCGTTTTCCTGACTTACAGATCGCGATGATCGCACAAATAATTCATCAATTAGGGCATTAACCCTGGTTTTGTATCCAATTTCACCACTATTTATTTCGAAAATCAATTGTTGGAAAATATCAGAAGCTTTTTTGAAATCGGGAATTACCAGAGGTGATCTTAGCTCCAATAGTTTACAAATAATTTTAAAATCAGATAGACTTAGTCCGCTCCAGGCACCAGGTATATACTGTTCACGTTCAAGATTATATTCAACCTTAACAGATAATTTATAAAAACATCCGGTTTCGAGAATTCCTTCCTCATTCCCAAAAATTACGCCGGGCAAAACAACTACCAGGTCATTCGGGAGAGCTACAAAGCTTTTTCCATTTATATGCCATTCAAATTTTCCTTCTGAAATAAGGAAAAAGCAAAAACTGCTGTTTATTTCGGGAACAAAGCCGTCTTTTACTAATGTCCCATTTCTTATTTTTTGAAAACCGGCAATGTAATCAAATTCATAAAAAGACAAACAAGTTTCAGAAGAAGTACTATGCTTGGGCAATGGCTATGCGGTTGAATAATTAAAAATACGATTAAAAAAGTTTTTATAAAATCTTTCAACGAAAAATATTGAAAGTTTTTCATGGTTTAATTCAAAAGCTTTGCATGGAATTTATTCAACCATTAACAATCTCTATTATGAAGCATCCTGTAAAATGCATGTTTTTTTTACTGGGTTGTCTTCTGATCAGCGGTAATTTACTTGCACAGCAAATTTCGGGTACGGTAACATCTTCAAAAGATGGCTCTTCCTTACCCGGAGTTTCTGTAATTGTGAAAGGCACCACATCAGGAACAACCACCGACGCTAACGGTAAATTTAGTATTAGTGCCCCAGCTAGAAGCACTTTAGTTTTTAGTTTCGTAGGGTATACCTCGCAGGAGGTAATTCTGGGTTCTCAAACGATCATTAATGTTTCGTTGGCAGAAGATGCCCAAAGTCTTCAGGAAGTTGTAGTAACCGCTTTAGGCATTAAAAAAGATGCCAAAAAGCTGGGTTATGCCACTTCAACGGTGAGTCAGGAAGCCCTAACCGAAAACCGTCAACCCAATTTCATGAACGCCTTGCAAGGAAAAGTAGCCGGTGTTAATGTGCAATCCATGGGTACCGGACCGGGTGGTACATCTAAAATTCGTATTCGTGGTCAATCTTCAATTTCTGGCCAAAACTCACCCCTAGTTGTAATTAATGGTGTGCCTATTGATAACACCAACTTTGGAACTAACCAAAACAATGCAGGTTCTGATAATTCAATTGGTGTACGTGGTGGAGGTGGTATTTATTCGGATGGTGGAGATGGCTTAAGCAGTATCAATCCGGATGATATTGAGAGTATGACCATACTTAAAGGTGCCACTGCTGCTGCACTTTACGGATCTCGTGCGAAAGATGGGGTAATCATGATTACCACCAAAACAAGAGGAGACAAAAAAGGAATTGGTGTAACATATAATTCGAATTATACCTACGAAAAAGCACTGGATTTTACCGACTACCAATACGAATACGGGCAAGGTGAAAACGGGGTGAGACCCACTTCTGCCAATCCAACTTCCGGTCAATGGTCATTTGGCGAAAAATTCCAACCTGGTATGACTCAGGTTCTTTTCGATGGTGTTACAGTTCCCTACGAACCTATCCGAAACAGGTATGATATCTTTTATCGTCCGGGTCAAAACTGGAGCAATACCATAGCACTATCGGGTGGTGACGCAAAAGGTGGTTTTAACCTTTCTATAGCCAATATGGATAGTAAGGGAATAGTACCTAACAACTCATTTAACAGAAAAACTGTTAACCTGGGCGTTTCTTACGAGTTGAGTAAAAAATTGAGTTTTACCTCCAATATTAATTACTCCAATGAATACAACAAAAACCCGCCAAACATTGCCAATCAGGATAATTCCATTCCTACTTCAGTAGCCATTATGGCCAACTCTATGCCTTGGGATTTATTGGAAGCAAAAAAATACGATGCAAACGGAAATGAGTTTGTTTATTCGCGTTTCAGAAACCGTACGAACCCATATTTCGTATTATCCGATCAGTTTCACAATGTAAAGCGTGACCGTATTTTTGGAAATATCGCTTTGAAATATAAGTTTACAGATTGGTTATTTATGCAAGCCAGAGTTGGTCAGGATTATTGGTCGCGTGACGAAGATTACAATAATTTTCCAACAGGTCAGGCTTCTCGTGGACCGGCCCCGGCTGGTTTTGTAAATGGAGTTTATACTCAGGAGGCCAGAAGATTCAGAGAAATAAACAAAGATATATTAATCTCGGCAACCCGCACCTTTGGCGACTTTGGCCTGGATGTAAATGTGGGTGGAAACCAGATGTATCGTAGATCAGACCTCAACAGTACTCAGGTAACGGATTTTGTAGTAAGAGGACTATATACCGTAATGAATGGCCGGGTAAAAGATCCGATTTATGACCTTCAGGAAAGGGCTGTAAATTCAGTTTATGGTTCTGCTGAATTATCTTATAAAGGATTTCTATTCCTGAATGGAACTGCACGTAACGATTGGTTCTCTACCTTATCACCAGCCAATAGAAGTATATTGTACCCTTCAGTTTCCGGTAGCTTTGTTTTCTCGCAGGCAATGAGTTCAGCACCATCGTGGTTAAGTTTTGGTAAATTAAGATTGGCTTATGCCCGTGTGGGCTCAGATACCGACGTGCCTCCTTATTCCAATGCACTTTTCTATGGAATAAATTCCAACTTATTTGCAGGACAGCCTGTTGGTTCTTCGCAAGGAACTACTGTACCAAATGCAAATTTACGGCCTATGCAGGTTGCAGAAAAAGAGGCTGGTTTAGAACTGAAATTGTTTAAGAACAGAGTAGGAATCGATTTTGCTGTTTATGAAAAATTAACTACCGATCAGATCGTTTCGGCTCAGATATCTGATGCTTCAAGCTTTATTAGTACACTTATTAACAGCGGTAAAAGCCGTACAAGAGGAGCTGAATGGTTACTTTCACTATCTCCGGTTAGAACAGCTGATTTTAGTTGGGATATTGGTTTTAACGGCTCTTTCAACAAAACGAAATTGTTAAGCCTTCTTACTGATACGCCTGGCGAAAGAATTACTACCGGAACTCATGTATTCAATGGCGAGTTACGTCAGGTAGTTGGTGAGGAGTTGGGACAGCTTTATGGTTTTGGATATCGTCGTGATGCTCAAGATAGAATTATTTATGGAGCTAACGGTATCGCTCTTCGTACACCTGATCTGATCAGTTTTGGAAGTGCTTTGCCGAATTGGGTTGGAGGTATTACCAATACATTTAACTACAAAGGAATCAGCTTATCCACCTTAATTGATTTTAAATTAGGTGGCAATATGATGTCTGGTTCAAACTTCAATTTGGTGCGTCATGGATTACATCAAATGACAGTGGCTGGTCGCGATACAGGTATTACTGGGGAAGGAGTAAATGAAAAAGGCGAAGTAAACGCAGTTGCCGTTGATGCACAACGCTTCTGGGAGGTAATCAGGTCTCAAGCACTAATAGAACCTATTATTTATAATGCAGGTTTCTGGAAGCTTCGTCAGGTAACTGCCGGGTATGATTTCACGAAATACCTACCTAAAAATTTCCCGATTACTTCAGTTAAGATAAGTTTTGTAGCAAATAATGTACTGATGCTTAAGAAATGGGTGCCTAATATTGATCCCGACTCCTTCGGTTACACTTCTGATAATATTGTTGGATTGGAGTCGTCAGGTGTTCCTACCACTCGATCAATGGGCTTTAATTTGAATGTTAAATTCTAAAACAGAAAATGAAGATGAAAAATATAAATAAAATAATATCTGTAATTGTTCTGTTGTTCACTTTCTCGGCTTGTGATAAAGGTTTCGATGAAATGAATGTGCGGAAAATTGCCGTAACGAATATTGACCCTACCTTTATTTTAAATAGTGCCATTTTAAGCACCACATTCCCAACAGGAACAGCGATTTACGATATGGGTATTGTGCAGCAAATAGTTTCTCCCAATTCAGGGGTGTTAACGGGTGCCAATTACAATCAGGATAATCGAAATGCTACACAAACAATCTGGCAGCAGTATTATCGCAGTGTTATTAAAAACACAAGAGATGTAATAGCACAGGCTGGCGAGCTTCAAGGAAGAGGTAATCTGATTGCTATGGCCAGAATTTGGCAGGCATATGCTTTTATGGTGCTTACCGATGAGTATGGCGAAATACCATACAAAGAAGCCGGAAAAGGATACACCGATGGTATTGTGAAACCTACATATGACACGCAGGAGTCAATCTATGCCGATTTAATTAAGGAGTTAACAGAAGCTACAACTGCTTTGAGTGCTTCTGTCAAAATTGAAACTGCCGATGTAATGTATGCAGGTGATGTTAATAAGTGGAAAAAATTAGGCAATTCCCTGCTTTTGAGAGCAGGTATGAGAATAATCGAAGCCGATCAGGCCAAAGGGAAAACGGCCGTTACGGCTGCTTTTAGTGGAGGAGTAATGTCAGCTAATAGCGAAAACTGCGTAATAAAGCAGGACGCCAATTATCAAAACCCGAATGGGCAAATGCTTAACTCTACCGAGGCCAATAATTTCTACATACCGGCAGCATTTGTGAATCAACTAAAAAGCACCAATGATCCAAGATTGGCTTCAATTGCCGTGCGGTATGTAGGTGCTGCATCTGGCCCGCAGCAATCTGCCGATAGGGCGTCAAAAAGCCCATCCGTACAGGTGGGAATGCCAATGGGTTACGATAATGGCGGAATCGGAGCAGTAGCCGCAGGTTTAGGATTGGCTAGTTTCTATGATTTCAGCCAGATTGATCGTACAAGAATGGTAAAAACTACAGCACCCGTATTTTTGGTAACAGCTGCCCAGTCACAGTTGTTACTTGCCGAAGCCGCTCAACGTGGGTTTATTTCGGGTGATGCTGCCGATTTCTTTACCAAAGGAATTACTTTACACATGCAGCAAATGGCCGATTACGATGCAAATAGTGCAGTTTCTTCAGATGACATTGCTACATATACCTCAGCCAATACCCTGGGTGCTTCCGGAGCTCTGGAGCAAATAGGAATTCAATACTGGATAGCTTCCTTCTTGAACGGCCCGGAAGCCTGGGCTAATTTCAGAAGAACAGGTTTTCCTAAACTTACTCCGAATCCTTTCCCATCTAAGGATATTGCTACAGATTTTATTAATCGCTTAACTTATCCAAATTCTGAAATTTCGGTAAACAGTGAAAATGTTCAAGCGGCTATTGGTCGCCAGGGAGCAGATAAACTTGACACTAAAGTTTGGTGGGATAAATAGTCATCCAGAACCTTAATACTATCATTCCGGTAAAACGGAATGGTAGTATTTTAGTTTAATTACTATTTGGTCTAATCATTCTTTCGTTTCCTCTAAATGCGTGTTTATTTCCTCAAAATTTTGGATCTTTACATTAATAGAATTTATCAACCCTAAAAAAAATAGTATGACTACAATTAAGCTAAATCTGACGGTTTGTCTGATTTTTATAAGCCTGTTAGGCTTTTCTCAACAAGTACAATGGACCAAAGATCAAATAATGGGATACACCAGCCAATGGACAGGGGAGCGATATCCCGATGGTAGGCCTCGCGTATCGGATGATCTGGTAAGAAGATTGGCAAATATTTCAATGGAAGAGGCCTGGGGTACCATGCGAAATGAGGGCTACAATAATCAGTTTGAAGCAGGATGGCAAATTATCGGCAATAGAACACTAGCAGGAAGGGTGCTTTCTGCCCAATACATGCCTTCCAGACCCGATCTGGATACTCCAATCAAAGATCAAGGCAAAAAGGACTCCCGGAGTGGCTCGCCAAACTCCTGGCCAATTGATATGCTACAAAATGGAGATGTCTATGTAGCCGACGGTTTTGGAAAGATTATCGACGGAACTTTGATTGGTGACAATCTGGGTAATTCTATTTATGCTAAATCAAAAACCGGAGTTGTATTTGATGGAAGTGTTCGCGATTTAGAAGGATTAGAAGCTATAGATGGTTTTGTAGGATATGTGCGGGGGGTGGATCCCTCGTATATAAAGGATATGATACTTACTTGTATCAATTGTCCTATTCGAATTGGTAGGGCAACAGTTTTTCCGGGAGATTTAGTTTTGGGAAAGAAAGAAGGCTTAATTTTTATACCGGCCCATTTGGCTGAGAAAGTGATTGTAAATTCAGAATTTATTGCACTCAGAGATCAATTTGGTCATCAGCGACTTCGTGAAGGAAAATACACTCCTGGCGAAATTGATATGAAATGGAACGATACTATTAAGAATGATTTTCTGAAATGGGTAAAAGACAACCCGGATAAATTACAAATGACCCCAACAGAATTTGATGCGTTTATGAAAGAAAGAAATTGGTGAAAAATATTCAACCCTTTAAAAATATTGAAATGAAAAAGAATTTAATTGATCGACTTAAGTTTAATGGTGAAATACCGACTGGCCCTGCGGAAATTCAAACACCTGGTTTGCCGAATGAGCCTAAGATAAATACCGGAGACTCCAGACGTGATTTTATAAGAAAATCGGCATTGGGAGGTCTTACCATGGGTATGATGTTTGACGGTAATCCGGCCAAAGAAATGGAATACCTCACCCAAAATGTAAAGAAAAGCAGTAATCCCTCGGAACTTAGAATTACCGATTTAAGGATTGCGGTGGTTACCAAAGCACCCATGACCTGCCCGATTATTCGTATCGACACCAATCAGGGAATCTCGGGTTATGGAGAAATTAGAGACGGAGCGAGTGCCAAATATGGTTTATTCCTTAAAAGTCGATTATTGGGTAAAAACCCGTGTTCTGTTGAAAAAATATTTAAAGAAATCAAAGTTTTTGGAGGCCCGGCCAGGGCTGCGGGTGGTGTTTGTGGTGTGGAAATGGCTCTAATGGATTTGGCCGGTAAAGCTTATGGCGTACCTGCTTTTCAAATGTTGGGGGGTAAATTTAGAGATTATGTACGGATATATGGCGATACTCCAACAGTAGACGATCCGGTTGAGTTTGCTAAAAAAATGAAGGAAAGAAAGGATTTAGGTCTTACTTTTCTTAAAATGGATTTTGGCGTAGGTCTGCTTGGTAATCATCCAGGAACAGTTATTGGCGGCCTGAATACAGATTATTCCCGTCAATGGGGTAACCCTGATGCGGCTAAAGGTAATGCTCGTAGTTATGCCCAAACAAAACACCCATTTACAGGAATTCAAATAACGGATGAAGGTTTGGAAATAATGGCCAATTATGTAGCCGAAGTACGTAAAGCTGTAGGTTATGAAATACCCTTGGCGGCAGACCACTTTGGTCATTTTGGAGTAAATACAGCCATACGATTAGGCAAAGCTGTGGAAAAATACCAATTGGCGTGGATGGAAGATATGATTCCTTGGTTTTATACCGATCAATGGAAACAAATATCGGATGCAATAGATACACCGACATTGACAGGTGAAGATATATTCCTTAAAGAAGATTTCATAAAGTTGATTAATGCCCGTGCCGTGGATATGGTGCAGCCTGACCTGGCAAGTTCTGGCGGATTAATTGAAACCAAAAAAATAGGAGACTACGCCGAGGAACATGGCATTCCAATGGCGATGCACTTCGCTGGTACTCCGATCTCATTTATGGCTAATGTACATTGTGCTGCAGCTACCGAAAATTTCGTGGCTCTCGAGCATCACAGTTTTGATGTTCCCTGGTGGGAAGATTTGGTGACCGGTATTGATAAGCCAATTTATAAAGATGGTTTTGTGAAAGTTCCGGATACCCCTGGTCTGGGTGTAGAATTAAACGAAAAAGTAGTTAAAGAACACCTTCAAACAGGTGAAATGTACTTTGCACCTACCACCGAGTGGGACAAGGTAGACAGCTGGGACCGCGGCTGGAGTTAATGTTTGCAAAATGCAAGGGCGTAGATTTGTTTAGCTACGCCCTTTTTTATTTCTTTGGAAAAGCTTTGACAAAAAGCCCTGATTAATCAACCCTGAACTTAAAAATGAAAAATTACTGGTATACCATCCTGATTATCTGTTTGGTAATCGTTGCTTATAATTTCCCACAATATCTTATTGAAGTAGGTGGAGTAAAACTTACCACACTTATTATTCCTGTACTGCAGATCATCATGTTTGGCATGGGTACCACCATTACACCTGACGATTTTCTGGAGATACTTAAAACCCCAAAAAAAGTAGGTGTTGGTATACTTTTTCAGTTTATGATCATGCCCTTCCTGGGCTTTACACTAACCCGAATTTTTAGTTTTCCGCCAGAAATTGCTGCTGGTATGATATTAATCGGCTCGAGCCCAAGCGGTCTGGCGTCCAACGTAATGGCTCTGATTGCCAAGGCCAATATTGCACTTTCGGTTACCATAACCACAGTTGCCACTTTATTGGCACCCGTAATTACACCCTTATTAATGAAGTGGCTGGGAGGTGAGCTTATTGAGGTTGATTTTTGGGGAATGATGTGGGATATGATCAAGATAGTCATACTTCCTATCGCACTCGGGGCTATTTTAAATAAAGCTATTCCTGCATTTATGAAACGCATCCAGAACATTTTACCTTATTTCTCCATGGCAGGCATAGCCTATGTAATAACCACGGTTACCGCTGCTGGTCAGGCCAATCTGGCTTCGGTTGGTGCTTTATTATTAATTGCAGTTTTAATTCATAATTGCATGGGGTATTTTATGGCCTATTATGCGGCGAAGGCGTTTAAGTTTAATGAAAAAGATTGTCGTACCTTATCCTTGGAAGTAGGTATGCAAAATGGTGGACTGGCCTCGGCACTTGCTGTGCAAATGGGCAAAGCAGCTACAGTTGGTTTGGCAGCAGCTATTTTTGGTCCATTGATGAACGTAACCGGATCTATTCTGGCGAATTTCTGGAGCAATAAACCGCCCAAAGACTAAAGTTTTATCGAATCTTCCACCTTTTCTCTGATTCTTAGTGCGATCTTATCTTTTGTGAGATAAATTAGAAGTAAAAGGAGCAAATAGAAACCGATAATAATTACAAAACCCCACGAATAGCCTAAAGCAGAATTTAAGGCCAGAGCAGCCCAAACAGAAAAAAGGCATATTATAATGACCGAAAGCAAAGCCAGTACTAATTTAAAAAGCAAATCGGCAATGGCCTTTTCGGCTTTTTCCTGAATTTCTATTTTCTTTAATTCAAATTTGGCCTCAAATAAATTGAGCACCTGATCTTTCAATTCGCCCAATTTGAAAACTCCCGAAATTGTTTCTTTTAATCCCATTTGATTTGCTATTTAAACCGCATCCACATTCAAGATGATACGAATATTTTTAAATTCTTTCTGGCTATTTATTTCTATAACCTCTTGGTTTAGAAAATCTTTGGCGGCTGTAATATTCAATTTGTCCTTTTCCAGTTTCAGCCAAATTACAAACAAATATTTGTTTCTTATGCGTTCCACCATTCCTTTTTCAGGG
>JAHEBN010000020.1 GCA_024645245.1 Jiulongibacter sp.
CACCTACCAGGTCATTCCACGATATTCCATCTGCGGAATCTTGCCATTGGTAGGTAATGGTACCAGTACCATTTAACGGATGTGCAATCAAACTTACCGACTCATTAACGCAAACATCTTCGGTAAGCACTTCCAAATCCAGACTTAACTGTTCAATTACACTGACCATATTACTGGCAGATTCTACAGTACCACATCCACTGCCACTTGCTGTGGCTTCTACTTTATAATATTTAACTCCTGCACTAGCCGTAGTAGGGCTATAAGTAATATTTGTTTCTCCGCTTATCTCAGTAAACAGAATATTATTGTCTGACTCAAACCATTTGTAGGTGATGTTACCTGTACCTGAAATCGTATCAGCTGTAATAATTACAGAACCATTTGTACAAACAGCTGCATTATCTATTGAAATATCTACGTCATAAACTGGCAGAACTTCTACCGTTCCTGATGGAGAATTAATGGTACCACAGCCATTGCCACTCATACTAACCTGAACCCTATAGTAAGTAATTCCGGTAGATGCAGTATTGGCAATATACGTGTCAGAATCAGTTCCTACGCTAGTCCAACTGCTGTTATCAGCAGATGATTGCCACTGGTAAGTTGGTATTCCGGTGCCATTGTTTACTGTAGCTGTTAAGGTTGCATTACCATTGAGGCAAAGAATTGTATTATTTATATTTACAGTTACATCCTGAATCTCTAAAACTTCAACGCTACCAGAAGGAGAATTTATTGTACCGCAACCATTGCCGCTCATTCCTACTTGTACACGATAATAAAGTATACCCGGTGATGATGTATTGGAAGTATAAGTATCCGAATCGGTTCCAACATTACTCCAGGTGCTATTATCCGGCGATGACTGCCATTGGTATGTCGGTGTTCCGGTACCATTATTTACTGATGCGGTTAAAACTGCACTACCATTTTGACAAAGTACAGCATTATCGATATCTATAGTGGCATCCTGAATTTCCAATACTTCTACAGTCCCGGATGGTGAATTAATGGTTCCACAACCATTTCCACTCATACCAACCTGAACTCTATAGTAAAGTAAACCCGGCGAGGAAGTATTAGCAGCATATGTATCTGAATTTGTTCCCACATTGCTCCAGGTACTGTTATCCGGTGACGATTGCCACTGGTAAGTTGGGGTACCTGTTCCGTTATTTACTGTTGCCGTTAATGTAGCACTTCCATTTTGGCACAAAACTGCATTATCCATGCTGATAGATGCATCCTGAATTTCTAGTACCTCTACTGAGCCTGAGGGTGAGTTAATTGTACCGCAACCATTACCACTCATACCCACTTGAACACGGTAGTAAATTAGTCCTGCTGCTGATGTATTTGCCACATAAGTATCCGAATTGGTTCCCACATTGCTCCACGTACTATTATCCGGAGATGACTGCCATTGATAAGTCGGTGTTCCGGTACCATTATTTACTGAAGCTGTTAAGACAGCACTGCCATTTTGACAAAGTACAGCATTATTAATATCGACGGTGGCATCCTGAATTTCCAATACTTCTATAGTTCCGGATGGAGAATTAATAGTTCCACATCCATTGCCGCTCATTCCTACTTGTACCCGGTAATAAAGTAGACCTGGTGATGAGGTATTGGCAGAATAAGTATCCGAATCGGTTCCTACATTACTCCAGGTGCTATTATCCGGCGATGACTGCCATTGGTAAGTCGGTGTACCCGTGCCATTATTAACTGAAGCAGTTAATAATGCACTACCATTTTGACAAAGTACAGCATTATCGATATCTATAGTGGCATCCTGAATTTCCAATACTTCTATAGTTCCGGATGGAGAATTTATGGTTCCGCATCCATTTCCACTCATACCAACCTGAACTCTATAGTAAAGTAAACCCGGCGAGGAAGTATTAGCTGCATAAGTATCTGAATTTGTTCCCACATTGCTCCAGGTACTGTTATCCGGTGACGATTGCCATTGGTAAGTTGGGGTACCTGTTCCGTTATTTACTGTTGCCGTTAATGTAGCACTTCCATTTTGGCACAAAACTGCATTATCCATGCTGATAGATGCATCCTGAATTTCTAGTACCTCTACTGTTGAAGAGGCAGATTGAGCAATTCCACAACCCGAACCACTGGCATTAGCCGCAACTTTGTAATATTTTAAACCAACAGATGCAGTTGGAGCGACATAAGTTAAGGAAGTTGAATTGCCTGGAGCATAGGTAAATGTTACATTATCATCTGAATATGACCATTGATAGGTGATAGATGAAGGGGCAGTAGTAGGAATAGCAGTTATAATTGCAGACCCATTCTGGCAAACAACGCCATTATCTACAGCAATATTTACTGCGAAAGTGGGTAGAACTTCTATTGTAACACTAGCTGAGGTTGCAGAGCCACAACCTGAACCTGAAGCAGTAGCAACCACCCGATAGTATAAAATACCGGTAGAAGTAGTCACCGGATTATAGGACACATTTGTTTCGCCACTGAGAATAGTAAAAGTAATGTTGTCGGTTGATTTATACCATTGATAAGTTATTGTTCCGGTACCACCTATTGGATTTGCATTCAAAGTTGCTGAACCGCCCTGACAAACAACAAGGTTAGATGGTGTAATATCCACAGCAAAATTAGGTAATACCTGAATTTGCGATGAAGATGAGGTGCTTGAGCCGCATCCTGAGCCAGTTAGACTTACCAAGACCCGGTAATATTTGGTTCCTGCCAAATTAGTTGCTGGCAAAAAAGTAGCATTGTTGCCGTTTGATGCAACATTTGTGAAACTTATATTATCACTTGATTCCTGCCACTGATAACTAGGCGTTCCTGTTCCGCCACTGATATTTGAATTTATTGTAACACTACCTCCTACACATACAATGGAATTATTGGGTGATGTTGTTACTGTTTGTTTGGGTATTACATTCACTGTATCGCTTGGAGAGGTGATAACTGAACACCCACTTCCATTAGGGCTTACCACCAATCTGTAATATTTCGTACCAGAGCTTGATGTACCAGGAGAATAAGTGGAATCAGTTGCACCCGAAATATTCGAAAATGAAGAATTATTATTCGATTGCTGCCATTGATAGGTAAAATTACCGGCACCATTGGAAATAATAGGAGAAATTGTACTAACTCCACCTTCGCATACGATTGAATTATCTGCGGAAACAGTAACATTAACCTGCGGATTGACAGTGAACAAAATGGAACCCGATGTAGCCGGGCCGCAATTAGCACCGGAAGGTGTTACAATTACCCTGTAATAAGTATTACCTGCTGAGGCAGTGGAAGGACTGAATGTATTACTATTTGAACCTACATTGCTCCAAGAGCTATTATTCGTGGATGATTGCCATTGATACGAGAATGAACCTGCACCATTTGTTTTGGTGGCAGTTAATGTGGCCGATCCTCCTACACAAACTACCTGTGTATTTATTGATATATTCACCGTTACCTGAGGAATCACGCTTACTGTTACTGTATCCCAGGCAGGACACATGTCGGCATCTCTTGCCTCCACAAAATAAGTTGTTGTGTTAGCCGGACTAACCGCGATTGTGCTTCCGCTCGCTGAATTACTCCAGGTATAAGTATATGGAGCAGTTCCTCCACTTGCAGTTGCAGTTAAATTAACTGTACCGGCTCCGGCACACATTTCGAAATCATCGCTTGCTACAAGGTTTATGGGTGGAACAATAATTTGAGTTAAAGCACTAAATACAGAACATTGCGGATCATCAATTGTAGCAGCGGTCGTAGCTAGTCGAATTCGATAAATACGCCCACTCAAGGCTGAAACAATAGGCGTTGGCAAGGTTAAACTCACATCCAACACATTTGAAACAAAAGTACCTGTAGTGACCGCTTGAACTTCTTGCCATGTTAATCCATTATCATCACTTTTTTCCCATTTATAATACTTGAATTCCGAAAAAGGATCCGTAATTGAAGCATTAATATCTTCACTTGAACCGCCCAGGCAAGCAACCGTAGTACCGGATAAATTGATGTCAAGAGGACATTTAGTTATTTCAATATCATCTATTATAAAATTATTTCCATATCCACCTCCTTGTATATTTCTTATTGCAAACAAGGCTGATGTTGTACTTGCTCCTGTTTTAAATGAAAATCCTACCTTTTGCCAATCACCTAATATTAGACCTGAAACCTCCTTTATCACCCCGTCTACAATAAATGCACAATTGGGCTTAATGGTTGATTCAGGTGAAATATTTTTAAGCCAACAAGTAAAGTTATAATTGGTATTCGGACATAAATTATCCACTTGTTTTTCTACAACGATATTTGGTGCATAACCGGCATTTACAACCATCATATAGCCATTTACATCTCCAGGCGTATGATCGTAAGTTATATCCCACCAGCCTGCTGACTGAGTAAACTGAAAAGCCTTGTGATTTGAACCATCGCAATCGGTATAATTTACTATCGAATAAAATCCATCCCATGGTGCATAACAGGTATAATTCGAATATCCATATTGAGTTTCAATCAGTACTGGGCCATTTTTTGGAGTACCACTACCAAAATCACCATTTGGAAATAAATTTGCAGAAGACGTGCTACATACTACCGGATTTGCACAAGCTCCGCTATTACTAGGAACATCAATATATCTGTAGCTGAAACAATATTCCCCATTTCGGGATACTTTTACATAATATTTTCCTGCTGCTAAACCTGTAATAGTATTCGCCGGACTCAAAGTACTAAATGGTACATAGGATGAATTTAGTGTTTCAATCCAACGTATATTATCTGTTCCTACCGGTCCATTGATTACTATCTGACCGTCGTTGGCAAAACAATCTGTCGCCGGTGTAGCTGTATATCCGGAAATAAAGGAGGTTTGATCGGCAGCTTCCAAATTGATTTTAACATTCTTACATATATATTTTGTTGTATAATCCCTTATGTAAAAATAATATTGCCCAATTCCAAGATTAGAAATAGAAGAAGACGATGGATCACTACCTCTGGTCCAGGTACTCAGATCTAAGGTATACTCCATGTTATTATTTGCAGTTACTGTGATAACACCAGTATTTGAAGTACAACTAGATGGATTACTTGGAACTATATAATATTTATCGTTGCAAATATTTGAACAATCATTTATAACATTCAAATTTACTGTTGCTGTAGCCGTACATCCATTTGAACGTGTAGTGGTAAGTGTATAAACACCTCCAAATGAAGAAGAAGCAACTAACATGGTAGGACTTTGTAAATTACTACTAAAACCCGACCCTGCGGGGCCGGTCCAAAAATAAGAAGCAACATTTGTTCCTGAACCTGTAAATTTTGCTGTTGATCCCACGCAATGAGTGCCGGAGACTGCTGCAATCGCAGTTGGAAGATCCAGAATAGTAACATTAATTTTCTTTCTTGAACTTTCCGGGCAACTAAATTCTGTACAGCTTACATAGTAATCATTTGTTGCAGTACCGTTATTTGAAGATATTAAGGATGCTGTTACAAATGACGCACCTGTACCTAAAACTGGTAAAGAAGTATTCGTGTCATACCACTTATATATACCCGTGCATCCTGAAGCAGAAATAACTACTGTCCCGGCCCCACATTGTGAAACATCTGATGCAGTAGGAGCTAATGGGGGCGTATGAACAGATATTTGAACAGTAGCAGTTGCTGAACAATTATTATTGGTACGAACAGTTACTGAATAAATCCCTGACATGGCTAATGTAGCATTATTGATGGATTTATTTTGACTGTTCGAACTGAATCCATCAGGTCCAGTCCATGAATAAGAATTCCCACCAGAAGACTGCAAATCAATAGTTTGTCCCAAACAAACATCGCCATTTGAAGTGCTGGCTGTGGGAATAGGCAAACTATAAATAGTAACGGAAGTTGTATTGGTATTAAAACAGTTATTAATATCCGTAACTACTAAAGAATATATACCATTTCCGGCTGTTGATATATTAGAAATTACTGGATTTTGAGCGGTTGATAAAAACCCATTGGGACCTGCCCAGCTATAAGTAACTCCACCACTGGCCGTTAAACTTAAATTATTGGACGCACACATGGGGCCATTATTGTTGGCAGTCGCACTTGGTAAACTATTTATGACAACATTAATTGAAGTACTAGCAGTACATCCGTAAGAATTTGTTATAGTTAAATTATATTGACCCCCGTTTATTATTGCGACATTATTAATAGAAGGATTAGGCAAGGTTGATGTAAAAGTATTCGGGCCTGTCCAACTAAAGGTATTACCTCCAGAGCCTAATAAATTTAAAGTTTGCCCGACACACAATGGTCCATTGCTTGTAATCGAAGCGGTAGGTGTAGACAAGGTAACATTAGTAGTACTGGTAGCTGTACAACCAGCAGAATTTGTAATTTGTACTGAATACACTCCGGATTTTAAAGCACTCATTGAACCAACAACCGGATTCTGGGTATTGGTAGTAAAGCCATTAGGGCCTGTCCAGGAATAGGCATTTCCACCTGACGAAAATAAAAGCACATTTCCGCCAATACAAGCCGGACTATTATTACTTGTTACGGGTATTACATAAGATACATCTATAAATTTAGTCGAAGAATCTATGCAACCAGAAGCTGTAGTCACAATAACCTTATATGTACCTTCATATAAACTATCATTAACTGTAAATGAAGGATTTGAAGAAGTAGATGAATATCCCAGCGGTCCTGACCATTGATAAATTGTTCCCCCCCCAGAACCTAAACTTAATGTAGTTCCTAAACAAACTGGCGTATTTCCACTAATATTTATTACAGGCAATGCATTTACTATCACATTAGTGGTAGCCGTAGTAGTGCAACCATTTACTGATGCCGTTAAGGAATAAATACCTGCTTTTAAAGAATTCACATTATTGATGATGGGATTCGAAATAGTTGAACTAAAAGAATCAGGGCCCGTCCAACTGTAAGTCGACCAGCCCGGATAATCAAAATCAATTTGTTTACCCACACATTTTGGACTATTCGAAATAATGGCCTGATTAGTATATAAAACAGTTACTTCAATATTATTGGTGGCACTACAACCTAATGAATTATTTGCAGTGATTGTATAGATTCCTGAATTGACAGAACTAACATTGTTGAGTACCGGATTTGAGGCCCCGGATGAAAACCCGTTTGGGCCACTCCAGCTGTACGATACAGCACCCGAAACATGTAAATTTAAAGTACCTCCCGCACATAAAGCAGTATCTGGCGAAACTACAAGGCTGGGAAAAGATAGCACTACTTCCGTAGTGGCACTTGCTGTACAACCAGAAGCATTGGTTACAGTAACAGAATAAATACCAGCCTTCGAAATATTCATATTTGAAATTGTTGGACTTAAAGCCGATGAAGTAAATCCCGAAGGCCCTGTCCAACTATTAGATACACCACCAGTGGCATTTAATGTTAATGTTGAACCCGCACATACCGGGCCATCATTACTAACCACAATGTTAGGTGGGGAATACAAACTTAAATTTGTTGTAGCCGTTTTCTGGCATGAAGGAGTTACTGTTATTGTCACAGTATAAATACCTTCAGAGTTTGGAATCCGTGTATTTGAAACTGTGGGATTCGCTAAAGAAGCGGTGAATGAATCAGGACCGACCCATGAGTAAGCCGAACCCCCTGTAGCTGATAACGAAATATTTATTCCCTCGCATTGGGGTCCGTCGTTGGAAGCTGAGACATTTCCGGCTACCACGGATGCGTAAACGGTAGCTGTAGCCGTACAGCCAGCCGTCAATCTACCAGTTACTGTATAAGTGCCAGTTGCAGCTATTGCTGCCGAAACTATTTGTGGCGACTGTATACTCGAAGTAAAACTATTTGGCCCGGCCCATGTATAAGTATCTGCACCGGATGAAGTAAAATCAAGATTTTGACCTGAACAAATACTGGAATTTATAACAGATGCAGTTGGAAAAACAGTGGTATTAATATCAATAAAAACACTGGTGCTTGCCTGGCAGTTATTTGCATCTGTAACCATCAGGGTATATGTGCCTTCCATTGCATAGGTTGCATTTGTTCGGGTGAGAGTACTTCCAGAAGTCGCCCCTAAACCAGGCCCGGTCCAGGAATAGGAAGTTCCACCTGATGCGTTAATCGCAATGGTACCCCCATCGCAAACAGGACTATTACTAGTTGCACCCGGTATAGGAAGACTATTGACTGTAACAGATACAGTTGCTGATGCTGTGCAACCTTCTGAATCTGTGCCAGTTACACTATACGTTGTATTTGATGTTGGAGAAACAACCTTTGAATTTCCATTTCCCAGTCCATTACTCCAGGAATAAGTGGTAATTCCTACAGCATTATTCAGAGAAACGGATAAAGTGGTATTTAGACCGTAACAAATACTGGCATTTGCACTTGGCGTAAGAGTTCCGGAAAATCTGGTTAGTGTTTGGTCACTTAAATTAACCGGACATTCACCTGTACCCCATCTTACATACAGGTCGTAAGTAGCAGGACCTAATGAGCTAATGGAATATGTGCCAGTGATATCATTAACAGCTGTACTATAGGAAGAACCACCATTAGTGCTAAACTGTATTGAACTAAATGTTGGATTATCCGTAAAAGCAAAACTTATGCTTCCATTATTTAAACCGCAATTAGGATTAATTTTGGTGGAAACGGCAGAAGGCGAATCCTTTATAATTACAGCTGCAGATGCTGTCGCAGAACAGCCGCTTAAATTAGCTGTACAAAAATAATTTCCGGCTTTGGTGGCATTTACACCATTAATAATTGGCGATTGTAATGTTGAATTAAAACCATCGGGTCCCACCCAGCTATAAATAGTACCTGCCCCTAATGAAACCGCACTCAAATTAAGTGCAGAACCATTACATACCGGAGAATTAGAAGTAATAGCAAATCCCGCAGCATTGCAATTATCAAGTATTAAAGTAATGGTTTTCTCATCGCATAAAGATCCCCCTTTATTATCATTTTCGAAATACTGAACTTTTATTTGATATGTGCCAGCTCCCAAATTTAAATTTCCGCTAGTACTTGGATATCGATAGGCCGAGGTGTTATCCGTTGAACTTCCAGAGAAATTTCCTGAAATTTCAAAAAAAATGCTTCCGGAACCGGCTGAAACAGCTTCAAGATTCCAATTTGTAGGCAATTGACTTAAATAGTAAGTACCGCCATTGGTGATATCAACGTCATTATTCGCAACTAAATCATTAATTAAAACCTGGCTAATGGTGTTACAAGCTGGATCACTAACACATGATATATCCGCCTCCCAACCCAGCCTGTTATCTTTATTATTCGAAACAAAATGAAAGACCAGGCATTGTTCAGAAGATGTTATGGTCCCAGGAGAACTATTGCCGTTATATACCCCTATGTTGGTGTTAAGACTACCATCGAAAATCTCGAGATAATCTTTGTTATCTCTTGTTTGAAAAGAAGTGAAATTAAATCGAATATTTTGGCCCGGATTGGCACAAAAAGTTTGGTAATAATTTTCGTTATCTGAATAATTCCCTAAAGACCCTCCGGAATCATAAAACTTTCCTGAACAGGTCGGAGTAATATTTTCAAGAATAGAAACATCGTCTAAAACAAACAGGTTACCCGAAGAAACTTTAGTTAGTTCCTGAATCGAGAAAGTTACAAATCCTGTTGAAGTAGCTGTATATACCACACTGATTTGCTGCCATCCGGTGGTGGTACCGATGGATGTCCCAACTTGAACGCCATTCACCATCCAGGCCAGGGTTGAGTTGGTTGCATTATCCGCCATTCGGGTCCAAAAGGATAAGGTGTATGTATTCCCAGCTGTTACATAAATATTATTTTTCCATATATCAAAATTACTAATAGAAGCATTAGCGATAAGCATTTTTCCGCCCGAAGTACCTACTGTATGATCATAGAAATTGTAATAACCACCATTTACTGAAGATGGATTAGAGTTAATAGTGTATCTGCCATCGCTTGTTAGACTGGTATTTTGAGAGTAATCTGAAGTGAAGCCATTGTAGTTATTACTAAAATCTCCATTGGTCACTAATTCTATCTGAATACCGAAGGTTGAAAAATAACTTAAAAAAAGCATGCAAACAAAAAGAACCCTTAGTATACTATCGCCAAAGCGATAATTGAGGGTTAGTCTTAACTCGCAGATTTTATTTTCTAAATTTTTCACCAAATAAAAATACCTGTTAAGGGTTAGATATTACTTTATGAAGCACGTACGCTTTCCATTAAAATAGCAAAGATTATACCAAAGAATTATTAAGTGATTTTATTGCTGTTAAAGACCATTCCACCAAGCCCATATTCTTCTAAGTAAAAACCTTATTAAATGGATCTTATAATCAATCCGTAATAAATTTTCAGAAAATTATAAAAATGTTTTGCCGAGTAAATTGAAGTCCTTTTAAATGCAAAATGTACTTTTGTATATGCTAAATTTTTATCCGGGTCCGTCTAAACTGTACCCGCAGATTCGAGAGTATCTTACAGAAGCATTTGATAGCGGGATTCTGGAAATGAATCACCGCAGTGAGGTTTTTATGGTTTTGTTGAAAAATACAATTCAGAATTTTAAGATTCAACAACATATTCCGGAAGACTATCAGGTGTACTTTACAAGTTCAGCTACCGAATGCTGGGAGATAGTAAACCAATCTCTGCTACATGGTAAAGTACAATTTCTGTACAATGGAGCTTTTGGTAAAAAATGGTTTCGATATGCCGTTACCAATCAAAATACACAACAGGATAAATTTCCAACAATAAGAGGCACTCGTTTTTCTTACAATCAAAGTGTAATAAGCTCGCAAATTGACACGGACAATAACTTTATTTGCATCGATCAAAACGAAACCTCCAATGGGACTCAAATATCTCATTATGAAATAAATAAATTAAATTCTAACGCTCTGCTTTGCTTAGACGTAACCTCCTCAATAGGTGGTACGAAGCTTCCTTGGCGAGCTGGTGATGTTTGGCTGGCCTCCTCCCAAAAATGCCTGGGATTACCTTCTGGTTTAGGCATCTTGATTATATCACCAAAAGCGATTTCTGAGGCTGAAAAATGGAATGAAAGGAACCACTATAACAGTTTACTTTTCATTAAAGAAAACTTTGAAAAATACCAAACACCTTACACTCCGAATATTCTGGGAATTTATTTATTAAACCAGATTTCACAGTACCTAGAACATATTGACCAGATTGATATAAGGATTAAAAACAGGGCAGAAAAACTGGAGAACTTTATAAACGAAAGGAAAAATTTCAAACTTTTGATTGAAAATAGGGAATTGAGATCACAAACAGTAATTGCTATCGAAGCTTCAAAAGATAATTTGGCCAAAATCAAACAGAAAGCAGCAGAAAAAGAGATAATTTTGGGAAATGGATATGGAGAATGGAAAGAAAACACGTTCCGCATCGCAAATTTCCCTGCCATTCCAGATAATGAATTTGATCTCTTAATGGAATTTCTAAAAATCACAGATGAAAGCTTATGAACTTTATTTTTAAGGAAATATTCTCCGTAGCTCTTATTTTGTTTTCAATAATTGATATACTCGGCTCCATACCTATCATATTGAATATCAGGAAGAAAACGGGTGGAATACATGCCGAGCGAACCACCATAATCTCTGGTTTTTTGATGTTTGGTTATTTATATCTCGGTACCGGAATCCTTTCTTTATTCGGTGTCGATATAAAATCATTTGCTGTAGCCGGAGGGATAATTTTATTACTTATGGGTTTCGAAATGATATTGGGTCGTGAAATTTTCAAACATAATCCCACTACCGGAGCTCGATCAAGCTCCGTGGTTCCCTTAGCCTTCCCAATCATTGCGGGAGCCGGAACTATGACCTCGCTACTTTCCTTAAAGGCAGCTTATCACGAAGAAAACATTATCGTGGCTATTTTGGTAAATTTGATACTCGTTTATGCAGTATTAAAATCCTCATCGTATTTAGAAAGAAAAATAAGTCAGGCTAGTATTGAAGTTTTGCAGAAAGTATTTGGCCTTATTCTTTTAGCAATAGCCATAAAGCTGATCAAAGAAAATTTAATTGCTTTGTGATATTTCAGCTAAAAAGTTTGGTTTGCGGATCATAAAATCGCACCTCATCGAATACATTTATCTCACCACCTGTTAAGATCCGGGCAGTAATTCCTCCGTGCCCCCTCATCATGTTATAGCCACCGGCACCGAGGTTTTGCTCCATACGACTACAAGGATGGCAATATCCGGTACCTTCTAAAAGTACATTTCCGATGTAAAACTTTTGATTGTGCAATGCCAAAAGATTAATGCCGGATATCACCAAATTACGCCTTAACAGCTTGGGATCTAGGGATTCCATCCCCATCATTTCGGCTACAGCATTAATATGTTCCTGTTGAATAAGAGTTACCTGGCGGCTAGCCGATTTCCCATTGTAATGATCAGCACTAATCCCCTTATTTTCAACCAATAAAGCAGAATTAACCACTAATATATCAGCCCTCGATTCAGGGCGAATTCCGATCCACTCCAGCTTACCCGATTTTGGGAAGTTTGTCATCAACTGCTTTAATTCCATATTTCTGTATTTTCTCGTAAGATTTACAAAGTGAAGTTATTCCGCAAATTTCACATTTAGGATTACGTGCTAAACATACGTATCGCCCATGTAAAATTAACCAATGATGTGCCTTGGGAATAATATCGTCAGAAAACGCTTTAACCAATTCTTTTTCAACACTAAAAGGATTTTTGGCTTTGGGCGAAACCAAACCCAAGCGATGCGAAACCCTAAAAACGTGCGTATCCACAGCCATGGTAGGCAAATTATGAATGACCGATGCTATTACATTGGCCGTTTTCCGGCCAACTCCCGGCAGTTTCACCAATTCGTCAACAGTTCCCGGCACTTCACCATTGAATTCATTTATCAACATGCGACCCAGGCCCACCAGATGTTTGGCCTTATTATTTGGATAAGAAATACTTCTTATGAGCTCAAACACCTCATCGGACGTTGCAGATGCAAGGGCATTCGCAGAGGGATAAGCATCAAAAAGATAGGGTGTTACCATATTTACCCGTTTATCTGTACACTGAGCTGAAAGCACAACGGCCACTATCAATTCATAGGGGTTGGTATATTGAAGTTCTGTCTCCGGATTGGGTTGATTTTCCTGAAAATATTCGACTATTCCTTTATATCGCTCCTTTTTAGTCATTCGGCATATTTTATTTCACAAATAAACGGAGTTTTTGCCGGAGATCATTTTTTTAAATCGATGAAAAGCCTTACTTGTGCCGGTTAACCCGAATTATTTCTAAACAAATAAAATGAATAATCTGACCAGGCCTAGAAAAAAAGATTTAGGATTAGGTGAATTGATTGCCATCGCCCTAGGAGGTATGGTGGGCGGAGGTATTTTTTCGATTTTGGGCGTTTCTGTTGATAAAATTGGCAATTCCACACCATTTGCCATAGGCATCGGTGGGATTTTGGCCTTTTTTGCCGCCTATTCGTATGTGAAACTAACTTTGCTTTACAAAGATTCCGGAGCTACCTATTCCTTTTTTAAGAAAACATTCCCTGATTCACCATTCGCAGCTTCAGCCATTGGCTGGCTGGTTTCATTTGGATACATCAGTACTTTGGCTTTATATGCTTTTACTTTCGCATCTTATTTCTGCAGTATTTTTCCTTTCTTAAATCATCCTTATACGGCTAAAATAGTAGCGGGTTTAATTATTTCCCTTTTCGCCTTTATAAACATTGTGAGTGTAAAAGGAATGGGAAAAATTGAAGATTGGTTGGTTTATTCCAAAATAATCGTCTTGCTTTTCATATCCGGCCTATTGGCAGGTAAAGGAAAAATGGAAAACTTCACGCCATTATTGAATGCAGATACCAGTTTAAGTACAATTCTATTGGTTTCAGCGATCACATTTGTAGCATACGAGGGCTTTCAATTGGTAATTCACGCTTATAATGAGATGGACGAACCTCAAAAAAACATTCCCAAAGCCATATATAGTTCGATTGCCATAGCAACTTCTTTATATGTCCTACTGGCTATTTCCGCCTTATCCGTAATTCCTAAAGAAAGCATAATACAAGACAAAGAATACGCTTTGGCAGCAGGTGCACAGGTCTATATTGGCAATCTCGGTCTTTTTATTGTCGTATTTGGTGCCATGTTGGCCACTTCGAGTGCAATCAGCGGAACGCTCTTCGGAGCCTCCCGATTAATGGCAGTTATTGCTAAAGACGGGTATTTGCCCGAAAAATTGGGACATAAGGTAAAAACGTATATTCCGGATTACGCCATCTATACCATGAGTTTGCTGGCTTTTATTCTAATTCTAACCGGAGGTTTGCAGGTGATATTGGAGTTTGGCAGTATTACTTTTATTCTGGTTTCTCTTATGATGGCTATTTCGAATTACAAAATGAGAAAAGAGACCAAAACCAGAACGACGGTAGCACTAATTACTATTGGAGGCTTAGCCATGGCAGCGATTTTGATATTTTACTTCGAATGGAATGAAAACTTTGACCAGTTGATTTATATTATCAGTATATACCTGTTATTGGTTATAGGGTCTTATGTTTTTGCCAAAAGGCAGAAAAGACAAATGCCCAATTGAAATTTTGGCAATTCAAAAAGTAAAATATTCAAAAAAATCGAAGTACATTTAACACAACTAACTGGTAACTTTGTTTACCTCAACGCACATTTTTCCGGCGATTCTTCTCAAAATCCTCTAATACAAATCCACCCAGTCCATCCAGATTGGAATAGTATGCACGACCATTATTAACTTTTGTAAAATCGCGTACAAATTGCTTTAGATATGGATCTGTCGCGATCATAAATGTAGTAATCGGAATATCCATTCGGCGTGCCTGTGCAGCGATATTCAGCGTTTTATTAACGATTTTACGATCCAGACCAAAAGCATTTTTATAATAAGCAATTCCTTCTTTCAGGCAAGTAGGCTTGCCATCAGTAATCATAAAGATTTGCTTATTCTTCGTTTTACGTCTTCTGAGCAAGTCCATCGCGAGCTCTAGTCCGGCAACCGTATTGGTGTGATAAGGCCCCACTTCCAGATAAGGAATATCTTTCAATTGGATGGTCCAGGCGTCGTTGCCAAATACCAATATATCAAGGGTGTCTTTGGGATATCTCGTGCGAATAAGCTCGGCCATGGCCAGTGCCACTTTCTTTGCAGGGGTTATTCTATCTTCCCCATATAGAATCATCGAGTGGCTGATATCTATCATAAGTACAGTGGCCGTATGCAATTTGGTTTCGCTTTCGATCACCTCCAAATCCCGTTCGGTTAGCATAAAATCATCACCCAAACCGCTGTTTACCTGTGCATTCTTCAGGCTTTCGGTCATGCTGATTTGATCTAAACTATCACCAAATTGGAAACTACGGATATCGGCACCACTTTCGTCACCGGGCCCATTAAAATTAGTTTTGTGGTTTCCTCCGGTTTTGCTTCTTTTCATTTTACCGAAAATCTCATCCAAACTCGATTTCCGGATACTTTGCTCACTTTTAGCAGTCATTATGAGCTGCCCCTCTCCCTCTTCTTCCTTTATATAACCTTTGTCTTTAAGCTCTTGAATAAAATCGGCCATGGCATATTTGTCATCGGTAAGATTATACCTTCTGTCCAACTCGCTCATGTAGTCCAATGCCTGCGATACATCACCAGCAAAAATCAAAAGTAATTGCTGAAAAATATCCAGCAACTTTTCAAAATTAGCTCCTCCACCCTCTTCCGGCTTGTAATCAGTAAATCGGAATCCTTTCATATATTCAACGCTGTTTTAGATAATAACAAGAATGCATTAAAGATGGTTTTAAGTCGGATTTATATTTACCGCCAAGCATTTGTATTTTCTACTTTATTTTGCCCTCAAGTGCCAGTAAAAAGGCCCAGTCCAAAGCTACATCTTTCAAAAAATCAAATCTGCCTGAAGCTCCCCCGTGCCCAAATTCCATATTCGTATGCAGCAATAATACGGTATCATTTGTTTTCATATCCCGCAGTTTAGCCACCCATTTTGCCGGTTCAAAATACTGCACCTGACTGTCGTGCAAACCCGTGGTTACCAGCATATTTGGATAGGCCTTCTGCTCCACATTTTCATAGGGCGAATAGGCCTTCATGTATTCATAGGCCTCTTTTTCATTCGGATTTCCCCACTCGTCATACTCATTGGTAGTTAAGGGAATATTTTCGTCGAGCATGGTATTTACCACATCCACAAAAGGAACATCGGCTATCAAACCATTAAATAAATCCGGAGCCATATTGGCCACTGCACCCATGAGTAAACCTCCGGCAGAGCCACCATTTGCATATAAATGATCGGTTGAAGTAAATTTTTCCTGAATCAGGAATTTACCGCAGTCTATAAAATCAGTAAAAGTATTCCGCTTTTTCATCAGTTTGCCATCCAGATACCACTTTCGCCCCATTTCCTGACCACCCCGAATATGTGCAATCGCAAATGCAAAACCACGGTCGAGCAAACTCAATCTTATGCTTCTAAAGGATGCATCCATACTATAGCCGTAAGATCCATAAGCATACAATAGCAATGCATTTGAACCATCTTTTTTGAATCCTTTTTTATAAACAATCGATATGGGTATTTTTATTCCATCGCCCGATGTGGCGTAGAGCCTTTCTGTTTCATATTCATTTTGATCGTATCCACCCAGCACCTCTTGTTGTTTCATCAACACTTTGGTTTCCTTTTCCAGATTGTAATCATAAACCGAAGATGGTGTAATCAGGGAGGTATAGCTAAACCGCAAAACTTTGCTTTCATAATCGGCATTTTTACCAATTCCGGCATCATAAGTAGCCTCACCAAAATTTATAAAGTGTACTTTTCCGGTAGCCAGGTTTCGTACTTCCAGTTCGGTGAGTCCATTTCGGCGTTGTTGTACCACCAAAAATTCCCGAAACTCCTCCAAACCTTCTATTAATACATCTTCCCGGTGTGGAATATATTCCTTCCATTTTTCAAATGTGGTGTGGTCTAATGGACACTCCATCACCTTAAAGTTTTCGGCATTTTCATTGGTAAAAATCAAAAAACGATCAGCTAAGGGTGTTACATCGTACAATACCTCTTTCATTCTTGTCTGAAAAACCCGGAATTCTTCCTCAGGTTTATTGGCATCCAGCAATCGGATTTCGGAAGATACAGTGGCAGCGGAATGGATAAATATCCATTGCCCATTTTTGCTTTTGCCCACACCTATGTAATTGCTTTTATCTTTTTCCTTATATACCAGGTCATCTTTTTCCTGACCAAGTTTATGCCTCATTATCTTTTCCGAAAGCAGCGTGCGGGGGTTTTTATTTGTATAAAAAAGGGTTTGGTTATCGTTTGCCCATACCGGATCTCCCTCTGTATTTTTAATTTCATCGGCCAGTAATTCTCCGGTTTCCAGATTTTTTACATAAATGGTGTATTGCCGTCTGGAAACCTCATCCACCGCAAAAGCCATCAATTTATTATTTTCACTTATGGCCGACCCACCTATGGCATAATAAGCTTTGCCATCTGCCATTTGATCCACATCCAGCAGCACTTCTTCTTCAGCATCCAGGCTCGCCTTTTTCCTGCAATATTTATAATATTGTTTGCCTTCATCCGTACGTGAATAGTAATAATATCCATTCGAATAATAGGGTACACTTTCGTCTTTCTCTTTAATTCTGCCCTTCATTTCTTCAAACAGTTCCGCTTGAATAGCATCTGTAGAAGCCATCATTTCCTTCAGATAGGCATTTTCAGCATTCAGGTAATCCACTACTTGATCACTTTCAGGGCCTTTTCCGAAAAAATCGTACATCCAATAGTACGGATCATTTACTTTTTCACCGTGAATATCGCGGATATGCTCTTTTTTTTCAGCTTTTGGTGGCGTAATTAAAGGCCAAGGAAATTTATTCATTTCTAAGTATTTAGGTCAAACTATCTTTTGCAAAGGTAATCAGCACAAAAATACCTTTGTTTACAGATTTAGTCCTCTTTTATTTTTAATTGATATCTACTTTTTTGGGCAAGCCCCTTTTTCCGCCTAGGGTAGGAAAATGGGTCGGGCTGTGCAGGGCTGTCGGTGTGCTCAAATATTACCCGAAAAGGAATAACACCCTGAATGAGCACACCCACACTAAGGCGTGGCCCTTTACCATCCCTATTGCGGGCTTTTATCTATTTTATTCCAAAGCTTTATGTTCTTAGCCATTTTTTGTATCAAAATTTCAAACCTTATGTATCTCCATCTGTTTTGATTAAATTCGTTTAAAAAAAGACTTCTTGATAAAAACTAAGCTTATTTTTTCTGCATTATTCTGTTTCCTATTCTTTGGGGCCGGGGCTCAGCATATTTTTCAAATCAATGAAAAACTGGGTCAAGGTGTAAATATGGGCAATATGTTTGAAGCACCCTCAGAAGCAGAATGGGGCAATCCATATCGCGACGATTATTTTCCAAAAATTGCGGGGCTGGGTTTTAATCATGTGCGTATTCCCACCCGTTGGGATACCCCCGATCGGGCCCTGCAATCAGAGCCATATACCATAAATCCCTATTTTTTACTCCGCATGAAAAAAGTAGTGGACGATGCTTTGGCTGTCAACTTGTATGTGATCCTTAACATGCACCACCACGAAGAAATCTTTTTAAATCCCGAAGCCGTAAAGCCGAGATTTCTAAGTCAATGGCAGCAGATTGCTTCCTATTTTAAGAATTACGACGACCGCCTCCTTTTCGAGGTCATGAACGAGCCCCACGATAAACTGACGCCGGACTTGTGGAATGTTTTTTTTGCAGATGCCTTAAAAGAAATCAGGAAAACCAATCCAACCCGTGTCGTTTTAATGGGAATGGCCAATTACGGTGGATTATCCGGAGCCCCATTTTTGAAACCACCAGACGATCCGAATATTATCCTTTCTGTTCACTATTACGATCCGTTCAATTTTACCCATCAGGGTGCCGAATGGGTGGAAGG
Source organism: Jiulongibacter sp. (assembly GCA_024645245.1). GTDB lineage: Bacteria > Bacteroidota > Bacteroidia > Cytophagales > Spirosomataceae > JAHEBN01. Next base: position 19,133 of record JAHEBN010000020.1, read on the forward strand.
AGCAAATGCCTGGCTGGGAACCACCTGGGATAACAATAACCTCCAACAAAAAGACATCATCAATCAATTTCAATTTCTGGAATCATTGGCTGGCGAACTCCATTTGCCTATACATGTGGGTGAATTCGGTGCATACAGTAAGGCCGATTTTACAAGTCGGATTTTATGGACATCTTTTCTTGCCAGGTGGTTTGAAAGTAAGAATTGGAGCTGGGCTTATTGGGAGTTTAGTGCCGGTTTTGGTTTTTTTGACCCGATTACAAATGTATTTAACAATGATTTGGTAAACGCTTTACTCAAAAACCCGCTACCAGAAGCCAAGATTGTTGAAACATCCAAAATCTATCAAAGCAATTTCTCAATTGGAAAAGACAATTGGAATCTATACCTCCAGGGCGGTGCGGTGGCAGTGTTTAATGTCAAAGACAATCAGGCTACTGTAGAAATAAGCAAAAAAGGCACAGAAGGCTGGCATGTGCAATTTGTGCATAATGATTTTACCATAAAAAAAGGGAAAAGATACCTGATAAGCTTTCAATCATCAGCTGATAAAAATACCAACATTACCTGCTATGTCGGTAAAGCATCAGACCCCTACAATTCTTACTCCGGCTATCGCTCCGTTTCTCCAAGTCGTTTTTTAAGCGAAACACTTTATACTTTTGAAATGACTTCTGACACCGATACCAAGGCCCGATTTGTATTTGATATGGGTTTTGCTGAAGCCACCAACATAATACTTAGTGATCTTAAAATCGAAGAGATAGTGGATGATAATCAGGAACCCGAGCTCATCTTATCGGATTACGAATTACCGGAAATTACCATTTATCCAAATCCAACATCTGACTTCATAAATATTAGTAACTTAACTGCCATTCAGAACCTTGAAATTTTTAATACGAATGGAAAAAAGGAAATGAGCTTTGATTTTGCAACTACAAAGGAAACAAATATAAATTTAGGCAATTTGGCTCCCGGAATACATTTCATCAAAATTGTGACAAAAAATGAGCAGACTTTTAGCAGAAAGTTGATGGTAAACTAATGATATGATTTTCAGGAATAAAAAAAGCCGGCAAAATATATTTCACCAGCTTAAATTATACCTTTCTTGAATTAATTTATTTCAAAAACAGAATCTTCAATACCCGCATTTAAATCAATATCTGTCACTTCTAATTCAATAACAAACATTCCCGCATCCTGCTTTAATTTCATTGGGAATTTAATACCATCTTTATCCTGATAGTCGGAATAAGTAATAACCGATTTACCTTGAGGCGTTTCAATTATTTGTTGCGTTTTAAGGCCGGTCTCCAGGTCATAATATTCGTTCCAAACCAAATCTCCTACTTTAAAAGCCAACTTATGGTTAGATTTTCCCTCGATATCTTCTTGGCCTTCCACAGAAATTTCAACTTCTTCGGCATTATAATTCAACTCTGGAAACAAACCAGCCTGCATAAGTGTAATTTTCAAAAAATCACCTTCCAGGTCCTGATTACCCATCATGGCAGATTCAATATGTACTTTTTCGCCGTTACATACCGTCTTTGATACTTCACCCATTCCTGAAACTTCTACTTTTTGGAGTAATTTTCGTGAATCTTTTCTTATGGAAATTATTTCCAATTCATTACCCTGTACATCGCCTTTCATATATATGGTAAAGTCTTTCACTTTGATAATTGCTTCTTTACCACCTATGGCACTTTCGTATTTGCCCAATATATCCTGAGCAGTCTGTGATAGACCAGTTAAAGAAAGACCTATTAAGCCAATAGATAAGAGTATTTTATTCATCGTTTATTTTGTTTTTTTCTAAATGTCTATCAAATCTTAAAATAAAATCTCAACAAAATGATAAACGGCTGAAAAATAATTTTCGTCAAATAAAAAGCAGGATAAATCTGCCCTGTTTTTTAAGTGGGTTTAAAATGTCAATTATAAAGGTCAATTTCTTATGCCTGAAGCCTGATTCGGGGCTTTTGCAAATGAACCGCTTGCTCCGGTTTAAACTGAACAAACCATTTAAAAACCCCTTCAAGCGACTTGGAATCAAGGGAATAATAAATAAACTGGCCTTTTTTCCTTGATTGAATCAGGTTAGCTTGTTTAAGTAAATCCAAGTGATGAGAAATACTTGGTTTGGAGATTTGAAAACTGTCTGAAATTTCACCGGCGGCCTTTTCGCCATCTTTCAGAAGCTCCATAATTGCACGACGTGTATCGTCATTTAAGGCTTTGAATACGTTGGAAATCATAATTTTATAGGAAAGCAATATTTAACAATTAAACAAATGTCTAAACAAGTAATCGTATTTGCAAATATTTTTAATTTAAAAGATTGAATGTCAACAAGGTCTGGTTTTTTAGGTTGGAAGCTTGGATAGTTCAAGGTTCAAAAGTTCTAAGGTTGGAAGGTTCAAAAGTTGGAAAGTTCATGGTTCAAAAATTCGAATGTTGGAGGGTTGGAAGGTTTTGTTTCGAGTTCACTCGACAACTCAACAACTCGACAACCCGACAACTCAACTACTCGACAACTCAACTACTCGACAACTCAACTACTCGACAACTCAACTACTCGACAACTCAACTACTCGACAACTTAAAATCTCAACAACTTAACAACTTAAAAAACTAAAACAATTGAAATCTGAATATTGAAGCTGGCATTCGCACGCCACTACGGGCATTTGCTTATATTTGCACCTGTTTATAAAAACCTGCCTGAATTAACCTTTAATTGATGGTTTTGGTCTTGATTTGGCATGGTTGTTATGAAATTTGTATAAAATAAGAAATATAGAAGAATGAAGGTATTAAAATTCGGTGGCACATCAGTAGGAACAGTAGACAGCATTCTGAAGGTCATTGAAATCATCCAAACAAATGCAGCCAAAGAAAATAAACTGGCTGTTGTATTTTCGGCACTTGGTGGTATTACGAATCGATTTATCGAAATTGGTAAAATGGCCGCTAATGGAGACACGGAATACCTGGAACACCTTCAGTCTGCCGAAGACAGGCATTTCAATGTAATTCGAGGACTTATAGATATTAAATCGCAAAGCAATCTTTTGGCCAGAGTTAAAGTAATTTTCAATGAAATAGAAGACCTGTTGCGAGGAATTTCATTGATTCAGGAAATTTCACCACGCACCTACGATTTACTTTTGAGTTTTGGCGAACGGTTATCAACGACCATTATTACAGATGCATTAAATGCAAGAAATACGGCTGCTGCTTTTGTAGATGCACGCGATTTGGTGAAAACCAATTCGAAATTCAACAATGCCGAAGTAAATTTTGAAAAAACGGATTTTAATATTCAGGAATATTTTAATCAGGCAACCGGTGTGCAATGCATCACTGGGTTCATTGCTTCAAATGACAATAACATAACCACCACCTTAGGCCGCGGAGGTTCAGATTTTACAGCATCTATTTTCGGAGCAGCTTTGAAGGCCGAGGTGATTGAAATCTGGACAGACGTGAACGGTATGATGACCGCAGACCCCAGAAAAGTTAAGAATGCCTTCACTATTCCAACCATTTCGTATGCGGAAGCGATGGAATTGTCGCATTTTGGTGCGAAAGTTATTTATCCCCCCAGCCTTACTCCGGCTTTTCAAAAGCGAATTCCAATCAAAATACTCAATACTTTTGAAGCAGAGCATACAGGAACTGTCATTTCCGATCAAACTGTTGCAAAAGCTTATTCCATTACCGGTATTTCATCTATAGACGATATCAGCCTTGTTAATCTGCAAGGTAATGGCATGATTGGTGTTGCCGGCGTGTCAGCTAAGTTATTTGGTATTCTGGCATCCAGTTCAATTTCGGTTATTTTAATTTCTCAGGCATCATCCGAGCATTCTATTTGTTTTGCCATAAATCCTTCGGATGCCCAACAAGTTACCGATTTACTGGAAAGTGGATTCGAACTGGAAATCGCAAACAAGGATATTGACCAGATTAGTATTCAACACCACCTGAGTATTATGGCTGTGGTGGGTGAAGGCATGAAGTCTTCAACCGGTACTTCGGGCAAACTTTTCTCTGTATTGGGTCAAAATGGAATTAATGTAATAGCCACGGCACAGGGATCTTCGGAGCTAAATATTTCGGTTGTCATTAATAAAAAAGACATAAGCAAAGCACTGAATGCAATTCACGAACGCTTTTTTGAAATCGATGGCTTTACTTTGAATGTATTTCTGGCTGGCCCTTCCGGCCTGATTGGCAAAACCTTGCTTGCTCAGATTTTGTCTCAGAAAGAATACCTGAAGAAAAATAAAAACCTGAATATCAAAGTAACAGGTGTGATAAATACCCGTAAAATGTTGATAGATCCGGATGGCCTAGACTTAGAAAACCTGGAAGATTTTCTGGCACAAAGTGGTGAAATATCTAACCTGAGTGAATTTGTTTCGGATGTTCAAAATCTGAATTTACCAAATACCGTATTTGTAGATGCCACAGCCGATAAAAATATTGTACAATATTATGAGGGTTTACTCGAAAACAGCATTTCAATAGTAACACCCAATAAAGTTGCCAACTCGGGTGCTTATGCTCAATACATAAAGCTGAAAGATATTGCTCAAAAAAGAAATGTCCAGTTTTTATACGAAACTAACGTGGGTGCAGGTCTGCCAATTATTAATACTCTTCAGGGTCTGATAAACTCCGGTGACGAAATTTTACAGATAGAAGCGGTTTTGTCCGGTACTTTGGCATTTATTTTCAACACCTTCAAATCAGGGCAGAAATTCGTGGACGTGGTAAAAGAAGCCAAGGCCCTCGGTTTTACTGAACCTGATCCAAGAGAAGATCTGAGCGGAATGGACGTGGCACGAAAAATATTAATTCTAGCCAGAGAATCGGGTTTAGAACTTGAACCAGAAGATGTAAAAATAAATCCGCTCTTAAATGATGCTTGCGTTGCTGCTGCCAATGTAGACGCATTTTATGAAGCATTATTTGCTGATAATGAACGATTTGAAAAAATGATTGACGAAGCTGAAGCAAAAAATGAAGTCTTACGATTCATAGCCAGATTGAAAGATGCGAAAGCAAGTATTTCGCTTCAATCTGTCGATAAATCTCATCCTTTTTACAATTTATCGGGTTCAGAAAATATCATATCATTTACCACGGCCAGGTATAAGGATAATCCATTGGTGGTGAAAGGACCGGGAGCAGGTGCGGAAGTTACCGCAATGGGTGTTTTCGCCGATATCATAACTTTAAGTACTGTTTTGGCCAACTAATCACTTTTCATAAACAAGATTTTGAGCGATTCAATAAAAATATTTGCCCCTGCAACTGTAGCTAATGTCTCCTGCGGATTCGATATTTTCGGACTGGCGGTAGATCAACCCGGCGATGAAGTTATTCTTAGAAAAAGAAATGATGATCAGATAGTCATTACCAAAATTACCGGCGATCAGGGTAAATTAACCTACGATTCACGAAAAAATACGGTCACTGTACCGATTATTGAATTTCTTCGTACAATAGAATCAAATCAGGGTTTTGACGTAGAATTGCATAAGCAAATGCCTCTGGGAAGCGGCTTGGGTAGTAGCTCCGCCAGCTCGGTAGCAGGTGTATTTGCGGCTAATCAATTACTTGGCTTGCCACTTTCAGTTTCCGAACTTCTCCCATTTTCCATGGAAGGTGAGCGGGTAGCATGTGGAGCAGCTCATGCAGATAACGTAGCTCCTGCCCTGCTTGGTGGTTTTGTAGTAATCCGAAGCTATGATCCTTTGGATTTTATTAAAATTAACACGCCACGTGAGCTTTATGTAAGTATAGTTCACCCGGATATTGAGGTAAATACTAAAGATGCCAGGCATATTTTACGACAAGAGGCCGGTATAAAAATCATTATAGCTCAGATGGGTAATGTGGCCGGAATGATAGCCGGTCTAATGACTTCAGATTACGAGTTGATCGGTCGCTCCATGGTGGATCACTTGATTGAGCCCAAAAGAGCAATCCTGATACCTTATTTCAATGAAGTAAAAGAGGCCGCATTGCAAAACGGGGCTTTGGGAGCAAGTATTTCGGGTGCCGGACCCTCGATTTTTGCATTTAGCAAAGGAAAAGAGCAAGCTGAAATAGTAGGTAAATCCATGAGTGCTGTTTTTAATAAAGCTGGGATCGAAACCAATTTATTTGTATCTGGTATTAATCAGAATGGGCCTAAGATAATTGATTAGGCATATTTCTCCAATTTCAGGTATTATTAAATTAAAAACTTAACGAAACAGATCATTTGATGGGTTGTTTTTTTACTATTACGCGGTTTTATTTTAGCTTTACCTCTCTTATAATTCAACCCCAATTCAAATGAAAAAAATAACAATCCTTGTTTTGTTGATCTCGGTTTTTTCAAGTTCCTTATCTGCTCAAAAGCTAAAAAAAATATTCAACGGTAAAAACCTAGATGGCTGGCATCTTTCTAATCAAGATGGCACTTGGACAGCAGATAAAGGCATTTTAACCATTCAAAGCAGTGCCGCAAAAAAGGGTGCAATACTTTGGACAGACAAAAATTATAAAAACTTCATAATTGAAGCCGATTATAAAAATGGCGAAGGAACCATCGATTCCGGTTTCTTTCTTCGATCAGATATAGATCAGATTCAAATTGGTATTTCCAGTTCTTTACACAAAGACATGACCGGTTCCCCTTATTTACCCAAATTAAAATACCCGGTTGTGGCAAATGTCGATGGAATTTTAAAAGACACAGATTGGAATACCATGAAAATTAAAGTGGTGGGTAATACCTATACAGTTTGGCTCAATGGTAAAGAGTTGGTTACCTATACCTCTGAAGGCATGCCTCTTGAAGGCCCAATAGGTATCCAACTCCATCCGGGAAAAGAAATGAGTATTTTTTACAAAAATATTCGTTTAGCAGAACTTTAATAATTTTATTACCAGCTATCTAAGCCTAAAAGTTTACGGCCGAGCTCATTGAGTTCGGCTTTTTCATATTTAGTTTGTTCCCAATTTCTTGGATCTCCGGGAAAAGCGTAACCTTCCGGAGAAATTCTGTTTTCCCACGATTTTATACGCCATTCCCGCATTTCGGCATTGTCTTCTTCAGCCGGCATCATTGAAATGTATTGAGCTATTCGCACCTTATCTTCCGAATTGTTCGGGCGGATACCATGCGGAGTAACACTATTAAAAATCAATAAATCACCGGCATACAACTTCACTTTATGGTATTTTCCTTCAAATGCCGTTACATCGGGTTTAAAGCGATCGCGATCTGCAGGTTGAGTCAATTTCCAGGTATCGTAATTTCGGTAAAGCTCGGGAATGCATTGAAATCCACCCATATTTTCGTCTGTTTGATCGGCCAATGCTAACACGCCCTGCACATTTTGTGGGCGTGTTTCGGGATCGTAATCCCAGTGGATAAAACCTTTGTACTCAAAACCCGGTCGAATCGGTAAATTAAGATTTGCCCTGTCAATGGTTACCCAAAGTTTATCTGTACCCCAGATATCGGTAAAAGCGTCATACACCCGTTGACTCTGGCGATTGTTCCATAAATGTTGATTATTATAAACTTCCACCATTCCTGTGCCAGCCAATTCCTTCATTTTCATTTCTGCCCGGGCGGCTGTATACCAGGTGGATTTATCCTTAGGATCTTTCTCTTCAAACTCCCATAAAAAAGCGGCAGTAGCTTCGACCTGAGCTTTTGGCACCGCATTTTTGACAATTACATAGCCATTTTCTAACCAAAAAGCCCAATCCTCTTCACTTAAAACCTTTAAGGCTTTTCCATTGGACCGGTCATTTAAACCTATTTTGCTACTCGTGGCAGTAGAGGGATTTCCTGGTTTATCATTATGATAAGTATTTGGAATCATGGTTTGATTATTTGGCTGCATCATATTAATTTAATTTGAAATTATTATACAAATCTAAGGAAGTAAATCAGGCAAACATTTCAATTGTATGACCAAATAATGAACTATATTGATATTTTTGTAAAAATATTCTACATATTAATGGCATAATATTTCACTAAATGATACAAACCCGATTAGAAGCTATTTCCCGGGATCTGGATTCATCCATGAGTTTGATGGTAAATCCAAAGCTGAATGATTTCTATTTCTGGCATTTTCATCCTGAAATTGAACTGGTTTTTATAACAGCCGAAAAAGGGATCAGGCATGTTGGTGAACACAAATCGGAATTTCTGGAAAGCGACCTCGTTTTAATTGGTAGTAATATCCCACACCTTAATTTCGACTACGGAATCAAAACGACTTATACCAAATTGGTTATTCATCTTCAGCCTGATTTCCCGGAATTTCATTTACCCGAATTCGCTCCTGTAAAAGAATTATTTCACCAATCGGCATTTGGAATTTCTTTCGGTAAGGAAATTATTAAGAGAGTAAATGAGAAATTGTGGTTATTGCCCGACAAAGAACCAATTACCCGAATGTTTTTACTACTGGAAATCCTGTACGAACTAGCCCGGTGTAAGGAGAAAGAATTACTGCATAACAAACCCGTGATAAATCCCTGGGTTGGGAAAGAACAAAAAAGAATTAAGGCGATTTATGCCTTCATTGAGGCTAATTATCAAAACAAAATTACGATTCAAGAAATTGCCGAAGTTGCCAATCTAAGTAATGAAGCCTTCTGCAGGTATTTTAAAAAAATATCTAAACTGACATTTACCGAGTTTCTAAACCATTATCGAATAGATAAGGCGAAAGGATTAATGAACAGTAATTTAAGCATAAACCAAATCGCCTACGATTGCGGTTACGAAAGCCCTTCTTATTTTCACCGGACTTTCAAAAGAATTACCGGGTTTACACCATTAGGATATACCACCAAATAAATTTCACTGGAAAATCTATTTTAAAGTTAAAATTTCCTCAATTCCTTTTAATGCCAGGTATTTTCTTGCGGTAATAAAATCATCCTCATTTTTGGACTCGCCAAAAGTAATATTAGTTGCTACATAGATCGTATTAGAGCCCGTTTCAGCATAACCTACAAACCAACCTATATTATATTCGCCATCTATCGCCCAGCCGGTTTTGCCGTATAAATCAAAATTAGCAAAATGCTCATTAAACATAATTTGCTTCATATTGGTGAAAGTTTCATTCCGCAAATCCAGCTTTTTGTTTACCAGTTTTTGTAAAAAAGCGATTTGTTGAAAAGCGGAAATTCTGGACTCTCCTTGCAGCCAAAATACATCCAGTTTATCTTTTCCAAATCTCATACCCGGGTATTCAATTTTTCTTAGAAAATCATGCATACGTTCATCCCCCGTTTTTCTGGCAATCTCTTGATAACAAGGTACACAAGAGACTTTATACGCTTCAGCTAGTGTAAAATCAGATTCCCAAATTTTCCTTCTTGGATTGCCATCCCATTTTATGACGTAATTGAGATCGGGTATGATTTTATTCTCCAAAGCATTTAGGGTATTCGGAATTTTGAAAGTGGATGCAGGTAAAAAACCTTTCTCCGCCCATACAAAATCATTCGAATAGAAGATTTCTTTTTCACTATCCAAAATTAAAATAGTGCCTTTAAAGCCCAAGGAATCTATATATTTTTGAAAATCTGGGTAATCGACCCTTTTGGTATTTTGAGCAAAAGAAATAAACCTTGATATCAATAAAAATGCAAAAAGAAATATAAACTTGTGATATTTCATATTAAATAACCGTTCCTCCATCAACTGACATAATTGTGCCTGTAACATAGGACGAAGCATCTGAAGCAAGGTATAGTGCCATAGATGCTACTTCTTCTACGTTACCCATGCGAGCTATTGGTAGTCTTTTTGTAAAATGGGAAAGCATTTTTTCATTTTCCCAAAGTGCCTGTGAGAATTTTGTTTTGATCAATCCGGGGCAAATTGAATTCACTCTAATTCCATCCGGTCCCCATTCTTTGGCCAAAACTTTCGTAAGCATATTCATAGCTGCTTTACTTACTGAATACATGCCTAAACCTGGGTCCGGTGTAATGCCTGCAATACTACTGATATTTATCACCGATCCACCTCCACGGCTTTTCATACTTTCATGAGCCATTTTTGCAAATTCAAATGGTGCCTTTACATTAACACTCATAATTTTATCAAATGCCGCTCCGTCGCAATCCAATACAGGCCCGAAGACCGGATTTGTTGCCGCATTATTCACAATAATGTCCACGCCGCAAAAGACTTCAATGCATTTATCTAAGAGTGATTTTAACTGAGTCAAATCACCCGCATGTGCGGCAAAGGCTAAGACTTGAGCTCCGCTTTCGGCTTCAATTTCTTTCGCTAAAACATCCAAATCCGCCTGTTTCCGGCTGCTAATTACCACTTTGGCCCCATATGCTGCATAAAATCGGGCAATAGATTCCCCGATACCCTTGCTGGCTCCTGTTATAATAGCCACTTTGCCGGTAAGGTCGAATGCTTGCTTATAATTCATTATTGAGTTTGATTTAAGGTTTGTTGATTTTCTATTATTGTACGCTCAGGCCACCGTCCAGAATAATTCCCTGACCTGTCATAAAACTACTTTCATCAGAAGCAAGATATAGTATGGCGTCAGCTATTTCTTCGGGTTTTCCAAATCTTTTCATAGGTGTCGAAATTTTCAGCATTTCTTTGAAAGCCATATCGTCATCCACACTTTCGAGCATGGCTGTTTCTGTAAAGCCCGGACAAACCGCATTTATTCTGATATTTTTAGTACCATATTCCACAGATGCAGATTTGGTCATACCTAAAACAGCATGTTTACTTGCACCATAGGCGATGTGTTTACCCATTCCCACATAACCTGCTACAGAGGCCGTATTTACAATTACACCTCCACCATTTTGCATAAAATGATTCAATTCGCCTTTCATGCAGTAAAAAACTCCTTTCACATTAACATCAATCACCTGATCAAAGGAGCTTTCCGGATAGGCATCAGTTTTTATTCTAGGCCCCAAAATACCGGCATTATTTACACCAATGTCAATTTTACCAAATTCATTTACAAACTCAGCAAAAACCCGGTAAACAGACTCACTTTGTGCTACATCACACTTTTTATAAGAAAACCGGGTGTTGAGCTGCTTGAGTTCTTTTTGCAAATTATCATTTAATTGCTCACTCAAATCAGATAAGGCTAGAATTGCACCTTCTTTGGCAAATTTTAGTGTGGCTTGTTCACCAATTCCGGCATTGGCACCGGTAATAAAAACACATTTATCTTTAAATCTCATCAATCAGGGTTTTTCCGAAATTTAGGTAATTTAAGGAAACGCACCCAATAAAATAGCCCCCCCTGTATAAATAAATATTGGAAAATTAATGGATGACTTTAATATCCTGAAAATGGCTATCAGAATAATTTCGTAAATTTGCACCTTTCAATCAATTATTTAAACAAAAACTACTAATGGCTAAATAATTGTATTCCTTATTTGTATTCATTAATTATTAAAATATTCAATAAAAATGAGCGATCAAAAAACTGCAAAAGCCAAAGAAGACTACAATTGGTATCAAAAATTAAGGCTTAGCGACAAATATAAATTCAACGGTATTCTGGGAATGTTTTTAATTACACTGAGTCTGATATTGTTCAGTACTGCAGCAATTTTTTATACCCGGGAAGGATTATGGATTGTTTACTTTGTAGTTGCTATTGTTTCCTTAAATATCGGACTTTGGTTCTATGCAAGAGGGATTGCGTATCAGTCGCAACTCGATGCCATTCGTATTATGAAAAGAAGCGGTGGCAACCGAAACCGCCCGGCAAATAAGAAACAAGCACCAAAAGGCTAAAATCAGGAAATTTAATCACAGAAAAAGCCTCAATTCAATAATTAATCTGAATTGAGGCTTTTTCAATTTCTTAAGTCTTGCTTATTTGCTGAACTGAGCTTTAAGTTCTTCTACATCAACACGCTGAATTTCAGGCTTGCTGATCAAACGCTTAATTGCTGCAACTTTATTATTAGCAACCGCTCTGTTTCTGCGATCTTTTCTTTTTAATCTTGTAACTGCCATCTCCCGGGAAATTTATATAATAAAAACTACTTATCTCAAATGAGGCTGCAAAGGTATGAATTCCCTTAGTATTTATCAAAGAAAAATAAATAATACCTGTACTTTTGTGCCACAAACACTTAAAAAGAACATGTCAAAACCAAGTCTGGCCAGAGGAACCAGGGATTTTGCTCCGGCTGTGATGGCCAAAAGAAACTTTATTCTTCAAACTATCCGGAATGTTTTCAGAAAATTCGGGTTTTTGCCTTTGGAAACTCCAGCAATGGAAAACCTGTCTGTATTGATGGGAAAATACGGCGACGAAGGGGATCAATTGCTTTTTAAAATATTGAATTCGGGTGATTTTGCAAAAGATATTATCCAGAATGATCTGGAAAAAGGATCCAAACAGATCCTACCCAAAATCTCGGAAAAAGGGCTGAGGTATGACCTTACCGTACCTTTTGCACGTTTTGTAGCCATGAATCGTCACGATTTGGCATTTCCTTTCAAGCGATCGCAAATTCAACCTGTTTGGCGTGCCGACCGACCACAAAAAGGTCGTTACAGGGAATTTTACCAATGCGATGCCGATGTGGTCGGTACAGATTCGTTGCTATGTGAAGCCGAAATAATATTGATGCTCAATGAAGTTTTCGAAAATCTGGGAATTAAGAATTTTCAGATTAAAATTAATAACCGCAAAATACTTTCGGGGATTGCAGAAATTATTGGGGCAAATGGAAGAGAAAGCGAGCTGTGCGTAGCCATAGATAAATTAGATAAAATAGGTAGAGAAAAAGTGGAGGAAGAATTGCTTCAACATCACTTCACTTCGGGCAATATCGAAGCGTTACAAAAGCTATTTGACATTCCGGAAAACCCCGAGGCCTGCCTTAGTTATTTGGAGAATTGGTTGAATAGCTCCGAAATTGGCAGTAAAGGAATAGCTGAACTCGAAGAAGTTTTCGAATTAGTAAGTCAGTTTGGTTTGGAAAAGAGTAATATTCAAATTGATCCAACCCTTGCCCGAGGCTTAAGCTATTACACAGGTGCTATTTTTGAAGTCAAGGCTTTAGATGTAGCTATCGGGAGTATATCTGGTGGTGGGCGATACGATAACCTTACCGGTATTTTTGGATTACCGGATGTATCCGGAGTTGGTATTTCTCTCGGAGTGGATCGCATCTTCGACGTTATGGAAGAATTAAGCCTTTTCCCTGCCGAATCATTGGAAAATACCCGCATATTACTGGTGAATTTCGACTCCGATTCTCAAAAAGCCTGTTTACCAATTCTAAAATCGCTCAGAGACAACGGCATTGCTGCCGAATTGTTCCCGGAGCAAGCTAAAATGAAAAAACAATTTGACTACGCCAATAAAAAGGGCATTCCTTATGTTTTAATTCTGGGTTCCAATGAAATAAAATCAGGAGTATACGGATTAAAAAATATGGAATCAGGTACTCAGGAAAACCTTACAATTCAAGAAATTATAAAAACTTTATGTTGAAAAACAAAAACTTCCAGGCCTTTACCTTAGTAATAGTAAGTACCTTACTAGCCACCTTTAGCTTTTATTTCTGGCAGGTTTTCCAAAGCCCGAATTTAAATGTGGATGGAGAAAAAACAGCGGTATTATACATCCCAAAAGGTGCTGATTATCAACAGGTTTTAGACAGCCTGGATTCCAAAAAACTGATAAATAATCAGGTAGGATTTGGCTTTTTGTCAAAATTCATGAAATACAGAGAAAAAATAAAGCCTGGCCGATATGAGATAAAACCAAACAGTTCGAACCGGGAAATTATCGGAAAATTGCGGGCAGGTAATCAGGATGCAGTAAAATTGACTTTCAATAATGTGCGAACCAAAGATGACCTCATCAAAAAAATAGGAGGAAAACTTTCGTTTCCAAATGAGGAATTATTGACCAAACTCAATGATGAGTCTGTGTGTGAAAAATACGGATTTACGACCGATAACATTATGTGTATGTTTTTACCGGATACATATTTTGTATTCTGGACAGTGGATTCAGATGAATTTATGGTTCGCATGAAATTTGAATACAAAAATTTTTGGAATGAAGAACGACTGGCAAAAGCAGAAGAAACAGCTATGTCGCCCATTCAAGTTGGAATAATGGCTTCGATAGTACAAAGTGAGACCAACAAAAAAGACGAAATGAAAACCGTTGCCGGCGTATATGTAAATCGTATAAAGCAAGGTATCCCACTTCAGGCTGACCCAACTGTAAAATTCGCTGTGGGTGATTTTACACTTCGACGTATCTTAACCAAACATTTATCTATTGATTCTCCCTATAATACCTATCGCAATACCGGACTTCCTCCAGGTCCGATTGCTTTACCAGAAAGAGTAGCTTTAGATGCTGTATTAAATTACGATCGCCATAATTTTGTTTATTTTTGTGCTAAGGAGGACTTTTCAGGCTATCATAATTTTGCCGAGACTCTCTCTGAACATAACGCCAATGCCCGAAAATACCAGACGGCACTAAATAACCGTGGAATCAAATAAAATATGTATCAATACGATTTTCCATATCGGGTAAGATATGCCGACGTTGACCAAATGGGTTATATGTACTATGGCCATTATGCCCGACTCTTTGAAATCGGACGTGTAGAGGCTTTGCGTAATCTGGGTTTACGTTACCGAGATTTCGAGGAAAATGGAATAATAATGCCGGTATATGAAAATAAATCAAGATATCTTTCTCCTGCGAAATATGATGAGCTCTTAACTATTCGGGTAAAATTAGAAAAACTTCCTTCGGCCCGAATCGTATTTCATTACGATATTATCTCCGAAAATGGGGATATATTAAACAAAGGAGAAACCACACTCGTTTTTGTGAAAATGGAAAATAATAAATTGGTACCTTGCCCATCAAATATGATTGAGGCACTGAGGCCTTATTTCGCATAAGCTGTTAATTTGAATTTTAAAACATCCATATTCGATCCTTCAAAAAAATACCTGAAAATCATAAAAGTTCCGGGCACACCGGTTACTTTTTATCAGGTTTTATATATTCTTTGGCGAAAAATCATAACTTTTGATATTGATCAACGTGCCGCGGCAGTATCATTCAGTTTACTACTGGCTGTTTTTCCAGCAATAATATTCGTTTTTACGCTTATCCCCTATTTTCCAATAAATCATCTGGATGAGGAAATTATGCTTTTTTTAAAGGATATTTTGCCTGTTGGTATTTACCAGACAGCCGCATCTACCATACATGAAATTATTTCTCAAAAACGGGTAGACATCCTCTCTTTTGGATTCATATTTACCACTTTCGCTGCTACCAATGGTATGATGGCACTCATGCGTGCTTTCAATATGGCCTTGCATCAGCGTGAGCGGCGTACTTTTCTTAAAGCCCGTGGAATAGCATTATTACTAACCGCCTTATTGATTCTGGTTCTTCTAACAGCCGTAGTTCTTCTTATTGCTGGTAATATTGTGGTTGATTTTTTGCAGAATAAAAATATTTTAAGTGAGAATATATATTTCTACCTAATTGAGATCACCCGATATCTGGCCGTCTTTTTTATCTTTTTCCTGGGGATTTGTGTCATCTACTATTTCGGACCAGCAATTAGCCGGAAAGTACGTTTTTTTAATGCAGGAGCCTTTATTTCCACCTTGCTTTGCATCCTTATTTCCAATTTGTTTTCCTATTACCTGACCAATTTTAATTCCTATAACCGCCTTTATGGCTCCATAGGTACACTTATTGGTTTAATGGTTTGGATTTACCTTATTTCCCTTATTTTGATTTTGGGTTTTGAAATCAACATTTCCGTAAGGGATGCAAAAAAAATGGGCCATAAAACAAAAACACCGCAGCAATCTGGTGCCCGCGGTGTTTCAAAATAAACCCTAACCCATAAAAAATAATATACTTATGATCAGGTAATTGCAAGTGCTGTGCCAATGGACTGATTTCTGTATTATTCTTATCCGGCGGGGTTATTTCTATATTTTTATGACAAATACTTTATTTAATAAAAAATAATCTTCAAATTAATTGTACTTCTTACAATTTATGTAATTCTTCTCTTTTCCTGAAAATAATCAAACGGTAGCCACTTTCATCCGTAATTGTTAAATCTTTCAATTCATAATCTCGCTGAACAAAATAGTTAAGGATTTCCTGAATCGAGTTAAATCTAATTCTATCATTTTGATTATCTGTGATGTATTCATCCGGGAAAAAGGATTGACTTTCTTTTTGTAAAAAGTATTTTTTGATTGTAAGCCTGAATACCAAATAAGGCTCTTCAGGCATCGGTTCACCATTAATATATAATTGAGAATGGGCAGAGAGGTTTATGAACAGGAAAAGTAGAAGTAAAATTATTTTTTTCATCAGATTGAAATTTAGGATTGATATTAAGCCCCAGATGCATATATTAGTAAAAGTGATGCATGAAAAATGGAAATAATTTATTCAACAAAAGAATTTAATGGGCTAAACACCGATGAACTCTATACTATTTTGAGTTTACGTCAGGAAGTTTTTGTGGTGGAACAAAACTGCCCTTATCAGGATGCAGATGGTAAAGATCAGAATGCATACCATTGTCAACTTAGAAATGAAAAAGGAATATTACTGGCTTATTGTCGGATTTTTGATCAAAATGCTTATTTTAAAGAATTTACAGCCATAGGTCGGGTTATCGTCAACCCGGCTTTTCGCAGGTTGGAACTAGGTAAGAAGCTGATGGAATTTGCAAAAAAGGAATGTTTTCGCCTTTTTGGAAAATCTGCAATAAAAATCGGAGCTCAACAATATCTGATAAGATTTTATGAGGATTTGGGATTTAAAAATATCGGTCCCGACTATTTAGAAGATGGAATTCCGCATACGTATATGATTTATAAATAATCCATATTGATATGACTATCAAGGAATTACCCATTGATTTGACACATTTGCTACCCGATTTAGACAATGAACTTATCAAATAATTCTACATCTCTATCTTAAATGAATATCCTGAATTGGTTTCTGCGTAATTGGATGAATTCATCAAATCTTCAAAAGTATCGAAGTAATTTTTAACGCATATCTTTTGCGGATTCGAGGTATCTGAAGGATATTCAAACAAATAACAGATTCTCGAAGATCCACTTTTTGGATTCAGGTATTTTGAATGCCATCCACAAATGTTAGTTCCGGTTTCTTTATCTATTTTAATAGGTATCCAACTGTCAGTTCATCTCCCGTTATTTCGTCTGGCCTAAGTTTGGCTAAGCATATCCTGCCTTTATCCCGTTTTACTTTTTCCATAAAAACATAAACCGCTTCGTAATTACCATTGAATAGCACTTCCACATATTGTGTTCGGCTGGCATGTATACATACCCATTGCATTAGATAGCCTCAAGGTAAGTACAGTATGCATCAGGTTCTTTTCATAATAACTGGCAAACAGAACAAAGTCGGACTTTTCCGGCCATCCAAAAATACTGACCATTTTATCTTCACCGCCTTCATCTCTTATTTCAATTCCAAATGGTTTTTAGGAAAAATCTAGCGAGAAGACCCCGAAATTCAATTCCTATCAAACCGATGAATTCATTGGGCGTTTCATTTTCATTTTTTCTTTTGCCGAGGCCGTTAATTACAATTTGCATGGTGGCTGTTACCTTAGGCTCATACACCATGGTGTCGTCCATAGTGTTTATTTTCAGGATTGGTAAATTGCTATCCACTTGAACCAAAGAACCAAGTGGAAACAATAGAATTATTAATAGCTTTTTCAATTTTACTATTAATACAAAAATAGTTACGCAATTTTAAAATGACTATTCCGATTGATTAATGCTTAAAAACAAAAAACACCGTCAGGTATGATTCTGACAATGTTTTTTTTTATAATTTTAGGTAAACTTATTTTGCGTAAGCCACGCTACGCATTTCGCGAATCACAGTCACTTTTATTTGCCCCGGATATTGCATTTCTTTCTCAATTTTTTGAGAAATATTAAATGATAAACTACCTGCCTGATCGTCAGTTACATTATCGGCATTTACCAAC
>JAHEBN010000163.1 GCA_024645245.1 Jiulongibacter sp.
GTATGGAAACCCAGCATATCGGTTGCGGAATTTTTGGATATCCGTTTATTTACAAAAGCTATTAGTTTGGATCTTTTTGTCTCTTTCTCTAAGCACATACGAAAGTTTTTTAAAGACCCCAGAATACTTCAAATTATGGAGTTCCCGGTTTTGTTTTTGGGAGCTACTCCCCAAAACACACCGGCTCTATATAGTCTGATGAATTATGCCGAAATGGAACTTGGCACCTGGTATCCTATGGGAGGAATGCATGAGATAATTAAGGGAATGATTAGTCTTGCTAAAGAAAAAGGTGTAAAATTTTTTACCGAGACCCCGGTAAGTTTTATTAAAACTTATAATGGAAATGCAAGAACTGTTTATGCCGGAGATCAGGTTTTTGAGGCGGATGTAGTAGTGGGTGCCGCTGATTACCATCACATCGAACAAAATCTGCTGGATATAGAAGATAGAAATTACTCCGGGCATTATTGGGAAACCCGCACAATGGCACCATCTTCACTGCTTTTCTATTTAGGAATTAACCAAAAAATTGAGAATCTGTTACATC
The DNA here is from genome assembly GCA_024645245.1 of Jiulongibacter sp. Lineage (GTDB taxonomy): Bacteria > Bacteroidota > Bacteroidia > Cytophagales > Spirosomataceae > JAHEBN01. The sequence goes on from JAHEBN010000163.1 coordinate 551, forward strand.
ATAACCTCTTTTTTGACGAAGATTTTAACTTACACGCCGAAGAGATTTATGAAAATCCGAAATGGCCCAGCAAGCCATTGTTTTATGTATGTGCCCCGTCTAAGACCGACCCAACCGTAGCTCCGGTAGGAAAAGAAAACCTTTTTCTATTGGTACCTATTGCACCCGGACTTGCCGACGATGAAGAAACACGTGAAAGGTATTATCATATTTTAATGGACAGGCTGGAAAAGCATTGCGGGCAAGAGATTCGCTCCAAAGTAATCTTTAAAAAGTGTTTTGCCGTAAATGATTTTATTTCGGAATACAACTCTTTTAAAGGCAATGCCTATGGCTTGGCAAATACTTTGAAGCAAACGGCTATTTTGAAGCCGGGAATAAGAAATAAGAAAATTAAAAATTTGTATTATACCGGTCAGTTAACTGTGCCCGGGCCAGGAGTACCTCCAAGCTTAATATCTGGTGTGATGGTTGCCCGGGAGATTTTAAAAAACCGTGATTTGCAAGTAAAATTCGAACCTATTAATAAGGAAAATTATGTTTTCGATCTTTGAAAAAACCTCTTTTGCTTGTAGCAAAATCATCACGGAGGCATACAGCACTTCCTTTACCCTGGGAATCAAAACCTTGGCAAAACGTCTTCGTGAGCCAATTTTTGGCATTTATGGTTTTGTGAGATATGCCGACGAAATCGTAGACACTTTCCACGATTTCGATAAGAAATATTTACTCGAAAAGTTTAAATCCGATACCTACGAAGCCATTGAAATAGGTATCAGTTTAAATCCTGTTTTACATGCATTTCAAAGTGTGGTCAATCAATATAAGATAGAAAAAGAGCTCATAGATGCTTTCCTGTATAGTATGGCTATGGATCTGGAATACGACGTATACAGTGAAAAAAAATACGAGGAGTACATTTATGGATCTGCGGAAGTAGTTGGTTTAATGTGCCTTCGGGTTTTTTGTGAAGGAAATACCGAACTTTTTGACAGCCTGAAATCTGATGCCCGTAGTCTGGGGGCCGCTTTTCAGAAAGTTAATTTTCTTCGGGATTTAAAAAGTGATTTCTGTGAAAGGGGAAGAACCTATTTTCCGGGTGTGGATTTCAATAATTTTGGGAATGAAGCAAAAAAACAAATCGAGGCTGACATTCAAATAGATTTTGAAAATGCCTACAGAGGTATAATGGGCCTGCCCAATGGTGCCCGCGAAGGAGTCTACCTGGCTTATATATATTATTTACAGCTGTTTAAGAAAATCAAAAAAACACCTTCTTCCAAGATACAGATGGTCAGAATCCGTGTTTCTGATGGAGTAAAAATGGCATTGCTGGCTAAGACCTTAGTGAGAGGCAGTTTCAACGTGCTTTTTTAGTCTGGTAAGAAATAAGTATCCCTGCAGCTATAACAAGAAATATACCCAACAAGGCCCAATTGCCCGGAAAGGCATCTCCTAATAAAACACCAAAGAATATCGAAAACAAGATATTACTAAAACCTACAGCAGAAATAGCCCCGGCTTTTCCGTATCCAAAAGCTTTTGTAAGATACAATTGACCAATAAGGGCGGCAATGCCCAATACGATTATCCAGATCCAATCCACACCTGAAGGTTGTACATAAGCAGCCACCAGAAAATCGAGCCGGGGAAATTCATAATAAGCTCCTAAACCCATAGAAATCAGGGGCATTAAGATTCCACTGAGCATAAATGAAAGTACAATACTTCGATTGTCGTAAAAAGTGCTTAATCCTCGGATACTCATATATGCCAGAGCGGTGAGCACTGCGTTTACCAGCCCGATCAGGTGATTTCTGACGTCGCCATTGCCCAATGATATTTGAGGAAAGAAAATAAAACAGATACCTCCAAAGCCTAAAAGTACAGCCAGCCATTCGTTTTTCACTAATGCTTCTCCGGCTATAAAAATGGAAAATACCGCGATAAAAACCGGGTAACTCTGCTGATAAGTTATGGCTTCCGCCAGACCGATTTTAGTAACACTATAGAAAAATGTATAAAGAGCAATGGTACCTATTACACCTCGAAAAACCAGTAAACCCATTTTCCCTCCGGTTTGTACCAAAGGTTTTTTATAAATCGAATAAAAAATAAATACAACTCCGATAAGGTTTCTAAAAAACACAATTTCTACGGAACTGATTTGTTTACCCAAAATTCTCGTACATGCTCCTACCAATGCAAAGCAAAAAGAGGCAACAAGCATATAAATGATTCCGGATCGGAGGGAGTTATTCAAATGGAATTAGTTTGATGCAAAACTAAATTATTGTCTCGTATTTTTTAGCTTTAAGTAGGCTTTTTACCCTTAAAATAAAAGTTCATTAAATGAATAGCAAAAAATGGGAATCATTTTAAGTTCAAATTGTATTTTTGTTGTTTGTCAGAAAAATTATGGACGGTAAATTAATTCATTTATTCTTTCTTTTCTTCTCTCTTTCGATGTTTTGCAATGCTCAGATCTCTGTTACCCTACCGGTTGAGCGTATGATTTTTCAAAGAAATAATGCAGGAAATGCCGATATCCGAATTGCCGGAGATTTTTATGTCGAATACGACAGCATAATGGCCAAAGCCGAGGCTCGCCAGGTAGGTCAAGGAACTACCACCAATTGGGTAAAAATTAATACCCGTAATGGAAAACCCTATTTCAAAGGTAATCTTAATGTAAGCGGAGGCTGGTATAAACTTTATGTTAAAGCGTATAAAAACGGAGAAGAGGTAGGTGCCGATACGGTACAAAGAGTAGGAGTAGGTGAGGTATTTGTTATTGCCGGGCAGTCTAACGCTACGGGAACTACCAGCGTAGGTTATGGAATTGATGCTACAGAAGATCGTGCAAATGTTATGAATTGGGTAAATAAGTATAATACCTACAACTCCTTACCAATTGGTTTTGATCAGATGAGTGGAGCAAGTGTAAATAATGATTCTATTTTTATTGGACCATTTCAGATTGCATCTTGGTGTTGGGGTAGATTAGCCGATCAGTTAGTCGATAGCTTAAATGTACCTATTTTGTTTTATGGGGCAGGCTTTGGCGGAACAAATGTTCAATGGTGGAAGGAATCCGCAAATGGAGAAAATTTAACTAACCCAGAGCGTTATGTTCAACAAATATATAATCATCCTTATGGTGCTTTGGGTTCCGTTATGAAATATTACAGTAGCCTTACTGGTTTAAGAGCTGTTCTTTGGCATCAAGGGGAATCAGATCATGGCACATCAGCAAGTACCTACCAATATTTGTTGGAATCTGTAATTGCAAAATCGAGATCGCAAATTGAATCACCAACCTTTGCCTGGGTGGTAGCCAGAGCATCATATGCAGGAGGTGGCACTGCCGGAAATGTGATTCTGGGCCAAAATCAAGTTATTAGTGCAGACCCTAATGTTTATGCCGGTCCGGAAACGGACAATTTAGGTGGCAGTTACAGATCAGATAATATACATCTTGACCTCCCCCAATCCTTTATTAGTCATGCAAACCTTTGGTATACGAGTATAGTTAATGGATTTTTGTCGTCATCTATACCGGTGATGTCAAAAGATCTAATTGACGTGGATTTTATCTGCAATACAAGTTCACCTGCTGCACCAATTGAATTGTCAACATCCGGTACTTATGCTAAATATGCCTGGTCTAACAGAAACAATACTGATAATGAAGCCAGAGGTTATGCCAGTGATTATGCCAATGACTATACTATTCTGCCAGGTTCGATTTACGAAAGACTTAACTGGCAATACGACAGTACTTCCAGCATTAGCGTGGCCCCGGGCCGATATGCATTAAACGTTACCAAGGCATCGGGGAAAAAGCTTTTCAGTCCGATTGTGAATTTAAATACATTTACGCTTCCCACTATTCCGGGTATTGCTTCTTCTGCCAGCCAGATCAGGCCCGGAGATTCGGCAACGCTAAGCGGTTCAAATTGCAACGATACTTATTCCTGGTCCAATGTTTATTTGGGTAATCCTCAGGTCGTAAGTCCGGCTGTCACTACTATTTATTCTGTATATTGTAAAACGTTGCATTGTATGAGTTCGGCTTCACCCAACCTGGAACTTATTGTTTCTACTTGCTTCCCGGGAACTTTGAACCTTACAGGTACAGTAAGTTCTACTGAGTCTGCTTATCAAAGTCAGCTAACGGTAAATAGCATTCAAAATGTGAATTCACCCGGAAAAATAGATTATACAGCGGCTGAGGCTATTCAATTAAATCCTGGTTTTCAAGCTACAGCAGGGACCGTATTTAAGGCATCTATTCAAAATTGCCCCTGATAATAAACATTTTAAGATTTTAAAATTAGTATGCTTGCATAATACTTTTTTTTGTATTTATTTTGTGATGGTATGCATGCATACTATTATTTTTTATTGTTTAATCCGATTGACCTTTATAAAATTATGGCAACAATAGCAGAAAAAGCATCGATATCTGGTGGAGAGTTTTTGATCAAAGAAACCGAAGCAAGTCAGATATTTATACCTGAAGAATTTAACGAAGAGCAGCAAATGATTGCCGATACCTGTCGGGACTTTCTGCGTACGGAGGTATGGCCTATTTTAGATGAGATCGATTATGCCAAATCACCCGAACTTATTTCCTCATTAATGGATAAAGCCGGTGAGCTGGGTTTGTTAGGAACAGCCGTTCCAGAAGAATACGGAGGATTTGGAATGAATTTCAATACCTCTATGCTGGTAGCTGAAGTATTGGGAAATGGTCACTCTTTCTCTGTGGCACAGTCGGCTCACACAGGTATTGGGACCTTACCAATTGTGTATTACGGTAATGAAGAGCAAAAACAAAAATACCTGCCTAAGTTATCATCGGGGGAGTGGAAAGCAGCTTATTGTTTAACCGAGCCGGATTCCGGATCAGATGCTAACTCAGGAAAAACCAAAGCGGAATTAACTGCCGATGGCAAATTTTATAAAATCAACGGACAAAAAATGTGGATCACCAACGGTGGTTTTGCTGATTTGTTTATTGTTTTTGCCAAAATAGATGACGACAAAAACCTGACTTGTTTTATCGTAGAAAAAACATTTGGTGGAATCACCATGAATGAGCCGGAAAAGAAAATGGGAATTAAGGGATCCGACACCCGCCAGATTTTCTTCAATGACTGCATGGTGCCTGCGGAAAATATGCTTTCTGATCGTCAGAACGGATTTAAAATAGCTGTAAATATTCTGAATATAGGTCGTATCAAATTGGGAATAGCAGCTGTAGGTGGCTCTAAAGGAATTGTAAACCATGCTACCAATTATGCCAATGAGCGTAAACAATTTGGTATTTCGATTGGAAGATTCGGAGCTATAAAACACAAACTTGCCGAGATGGCGACCCGTATCTGGGTTTCTGAATCGGCCTGTTACCGTGCCGGGCAAAACATTGATGACCTGATTGATGTACTAAAGGCCGAAGGATTAAGCGATGAAAATGCCAAACTGAAGGCTTTAGAACAATTTGCTATTGAGTGTGCAATTTTGAAAGTTCATGGGTCTGAAGTGCTGGATTACGCAGCCGATGAAGGCGTACAAGTGTATGGTGGAATGGGCTTTTCGGCAGACGCACCAATGGATCGTGCTTATAGAGATAGCCGTATTAATAGAATTTTTGAAGGTACAAATGAGATCAATCGCCTGCTTATTGTGGATATGATGCTGAAACGTGCCATGAAAGGGGAATTGGATTTGATGGGTCCTGCCACAGCTGTAGCTAAAGAAATCATGTCGATTCCTGATTTCGGGGCTTTGGATAATGATACCGCTTTTGCAGCAGAAAAAAAGGTTTTGCAAAACTTAAAAAAGGCGGCCTTAATGATAGCGGGAGCAGCTGTTCAGAAATTTATGATGAAACTTTCACATGAGCAGGAAATTCTGATGAATGTAGCCGATATGATAATAGAAATTTACGCTGCTGAATCTGCACTTTTAAGATTAGAAAAGTTAGTTGGAATTAGGGGAAAAGAAGCCGTATCCTTGCAAAACGATATGGTTCAGGTTTATTTACAAGAAGCAGTAGCTAAATGTAACAATGCCGGCCGAGAGGCCATTATGTCTTTTGCGGAAGGTGATGAACTGCGTGTCATGCTGATGGGCTTAAAGCGATTTACTAAAATAGAACCAATGAATACAAAAGATGCCAGAAGAAGAATTGCAGATGCCATGCTGGCTGAAGGGAAATATATATTTTAAAGATTTATAAGACTTAGAATCAACAACTAAATACCAACAAACCGACCGGCTATTATTGTGGGTCGGTTTTTATTTTTTACGCACAAAAAGTAAAAATTCATTGCCCTTATTTCCCAAAGATAGCTGATCAAATTCCTGATTTTTATCTCCGGTATTCAAAGCGAAATATTCGGCTGAAGCAAATAAGGCCTGGAATTTACTATCTTCTTCCGTTTCGTAAGGTTTATTTAAAATTTGTAATTTTGGTATTTTTATTTCACCGCGAAGCGAATAGCTTTCGGCTGCTGTATTGCTAATTTCATAAGTACCTTCTGCGATGAGCAGGTTAATTTTTCCGGTAAATTTACCTTTCTGATCAAAGGTAATTTTGTAAATACTTTCTTCGTAATTAACGCCGCCACAGATATAACAGGCGTAATTGGCTCGGTTATCGAATGTACCTACATAAAACCACTCGTCGGCAATACTATTGGGGTTTACAGTTATGGAGCCTTTGCAGGCAAATAACCCAATACCCAGAAGCAAAATTGATATAGACTTGTACATGTTTGAAACTTTTTATTAAGATGACTTTGCGGCTTATTTAGTTGTATCTGCTACTGATATTAATCGAAACAGGCGATTTAAATTATTACCGTTTTGAAAAATTAACCTATATCTTTGAAAAAACTCAATACCTGCAATGCAGCAGAATGATTAATGTATAAAGAAAAACCGAATACGCTCCATTTTGAAGTAAATCAGGAAATGGAACTGTTGCTTTTTTTACTTTCCAAAATGCCAAACAGGAGCCGGCATGTCATAAAAAATATGCTACGGGATAAACAGGTTTTTGTAGAAAACCAAGTGACTAGTCAATATAATCAGGTGTTACAAGCAGGGCAAAATGTTGAAATCAGGAAGGAGAAACAGCTTCAGAATCAAAAACTGAACGGCCTGAAAATTGTATTTGAAGATCAACACCTGATCGTGATAGAAAAAGATACCGGAATATTATCGATAGCTACGGATAAACAAAAAGACCATACTGCCTATAGTATCCTGAGTAATTACGTAAAAAACCAACATGTTTCAAACCGCATTTTTGTGGTTCACCGGCTGGACAAAGACACTTCAGGGCTAATGATGTATGCCAAAAGTCAGAAAATTCAGAGGCTACTTCAGGAAAACTGGAACGAAAATATACTAGAGCGTAGCTACCTGGCAGTAGTAGAAGGCAGGCTTCAAAAACCAAAAGGAACACATACTTCTTACCTGGCGGAGAGCAAAGCTTTGATTGTATATTCTACACAGAATGAAGCGAAAGGGCAAAAGGCGATTACGCATTTCGAAGAACTGAGAACCTCAAAACAGTACAGCCTACTTAAAATCGACCTGGAAACCGGTCGTAAAAACCAGATACGCGTGCATATGCAAGATCTTGGTCATTCGGTAATAGGCGATGCTAAATATGGGGCATCTTCAAATCCTATAAAACGCCTCGGACTTCATGCCTGGGTACTGGCATTTACCCATCCGGTTACGAAAATTCAAATGCGATTTGAGACTGCAATGCCTGACGAATTTTTAGGCTTGTTTCTTTAATCATGAATTACGAACCACGCACCTTTTATTCTGTTAAAGTCTATGACGTAAAAAACCAATTAGTTAATTTCTAATTAATATCTCTTCTTATATGACTTGTTGGATGTAATGAACAAAAATACCTTAACAGCGGTTAACTTATTTAAGACCCATTAATTTTTCGATGGAACTTCATCCAATTTCTATTACATGTCAAAATTAGCCGAAGATGACCGGTTCTTGGATTTTTCTGATTTTGGCAGACCTATTGCCCGAATTTTAGTAAAACGGTTAATAAATAGTAATGTAACTGCTATCCATTATACTTTTATATTTGGTTTATGCGGGCTAATTGCCGCTTCGTTTATTTATACAGGAATGAATAAAGCCGCGGGCATATTTCTGATATTAAAATCAATCTTTGATGCAGCAGACGGAGAAGTGGCCCGTCTTAAAAAATCGCCCTCTTATGTAGGCAGGTATCTGGATAGTATATTCGATATTATTCTTAATGTGATATTGATTTTTGTTATTGGTTTACTTTCACAATCGGGTTGGTTTCTGGCTTTAAATGCTTTTTTATTAATTCAAATTCAGGGCACTCTTTACAATTACTATTATGTGATCCTTAGGAATAAGTTAGTAGGAGGTGATACCACCAGTAAAATTTTTGAAAAAAAATCTCCGACAGCATTTGAAGGGGAAAGCCAAAGGAATGTAAACGTGTTATATCATTTATACCTGGTTTTGTACGGTGCATTCGATCGGATTATTTACACACTAGACAATAATGCACATAAAGCGGAAAGGTTGCCCAACTGGTTTATGACAATTCTTTCCTTTTATGGTTTAGGATTTCAATTATTAATGATGGCTATATTTTTATGGTTTAATAGAATTGAATTCATCATTCCCTATTTTCTTTTTTCGAGCATAATGATTCCCGTTTTAATTCTGACTAGAAAAGCAGTCTTATAAAAATGTACACAGGTTTAGTGTTTAACGGAAACAAATATGAACCCATAATGATATGAATCAGGATTTTATGCTTTGAATTCATTTTTGCCTAAATTCGTGCACTTTTTTATCTCTTAATTGGCTTTATGTCTATTCAAATCAAGGGTCTTACTAAAAATTATGGTTCTCAAAAAGCGATCGATGAAATATCGTTTGAAATATCCAAAGGTGAAATAGTTGGTTTTTTAGGCCCAAATGGTGCAGGTAAATCAACCACCATGAAAATA
>JAHEBN010000164.1 GCA_024645245.1 Jiulongibacter sp.
GTAGTAAAATTAACAATATCAAAAGGGTATGTACAAACAGCAGATTCTGTTCAGCTTTTTTATAATATTCAGGGTGAAGGCAAAGACACAATTGTTGTGGTGCATGGCGGCCCACATAATTCAGGTTATTTCAGTCCTGATCTCACCCCACTTGCGGCTCATCACACTTTATTATTCTATGATCAACGTGCTGCCGGGTTCTCCTCATTTTTAAGCGATACATCCAAATTAGGCATTGATGACCATGTAGCCGATCTTGAAACCATTCGAAAACATTTTCATTTGCAAAAACTTAATTTATTAGGCCATTCGACCGGAGGTGTTATAGCTGGATTTTATGCAGCTGCCTATCCCGAAAAAATTAAATCCATCATATTGGTTAATTCAATGCCCGCAAAGACAGGATGGAGTGTCAATTTTACTAGTAAACTTGATAGCGTTTCTTCACTGCTTAAAAGTCAAAATGCAAATATCCTTTACTCATCACCTTCAGATACGCTTAAAGCATGTTGGGATTATTATGCCTTGGATGGCCGTGGTTTTTATCCTACACCCAAAGATGTACGCAGAACCTGGGGTGATGTCTGTAATAGCAAAATGTCAAATACGCTTAACCCTAATAAATGGCATATTTATGCGTCCATGGGAAATTATGATTTAACGGATAAATTCACAAAAGTATCAGCTCCCGTACTCATAATAGCCGGTGATGATGACGGAATACCAATGGCATCATTTGAACAATGGAAAAACAGCTTTCAAAACAGCACTTTAATTAAAGTACCCGGGGCGGCACATTTTCCCCATGTGGATGCTCCCAATGCATTTTTTACAGCAGTGGAATTATTCCTTCAAGGTAAAACACCAGACAATTCCATCTTTGATGTATCTGGTGCAGGTGTGGTATTGCCTGGAGACAAAATGGGTACTGCTTATCTGCAGGCAAGAGCCGCAATCATACAGGTGGAAAATGAAGTGGTTAAACAAGTCAACAAAGGGGATTGGGAAAGTGCAGCCAATATATATGCCTCTGATGCCAGTATTATGTCTCCGGGAGCCCCACCCATTACAGGACGTAAAGCGATAGCTTCTTTTTGGCATACAGCTGCGATTAGGGGGATGAAATCTTTGGAATTGCAATTAATGGACATTGAATTATCAGGTGAATTACTGTTCGGTAGAGGGAAATCTGTAATAAGAGATGATCAAAATGAGATAATAGATATTGGAAAATTTATTGCCATCTATAAAAAGATAAATAATCAATGGGTGCTGTATACCGATATATGGAACTCAAGTTTGGAAACTCGATCTCCAATAGCAGAGCCCGACTATTTGATATTAAAACAGGAATAAAATGCAAGAAGGTTTAAACAGAGGTAGATTGAAATTAAAGCAAACGACACTCAATCGTGTAGACGGCTCCACCAGTTGTAACTGATGGAGTACGCTTCTCACGATTTATCCCGACCTTCGGAGCCACCGTACGTGCGGGTCTTCCCGCACTTGCGGGAGCGGTTCACTGAATCTCTGGTTGTAAACGGTGGTAATAATCCAACATACTTTCTTAACCTCTTTTCCATAACCTTTCAAGCGTGATAGTTGTACCTAATTCCGATAGCTATCGGAAGGGCATTGGGCTGCCGGGCACGCCTAAGTGCATCCTCCCATTCTTGTACGCCTCAACCGATATGCTTGAATTTGGTTTACTCCAAGCCTAATCAGCTTTTAGGCTTACGTTCAGACTTTTTCCAGACTAGCCGTCCCCATCAATCCAGATATAGTAACACAACTTGTTTCTTCACCATTCGTCAAGAGATTTGAGTTTGCCGTGAATACCCCGAATGGTCGGGGCAGGCTTTGCCAAGCGGTTTTGTTCACCCATCCTCTATAAACTTCTTTGATTTCGGCTAGTCGACGGTCGAAACTGTAAGGTTGGCTTTTCTGGATTTGCTTAATAAAAACCGGAGGTAAAAGACAGACCTCAAGCAACCACTGCAACTTGCTTGCAAAATACCATCGACAAATCAGGAGCAAACCCTTGGGGCACCGTACATACCCTGAGGCATACCTTTGCCAACGGTCCGACATCTTGGCATTTACTGCAAGAAGGTGTAAATCTTAGATTAATACAAAGTATGCCAGGTCATAGCAGTAGCAAAAACCCCAATTCCGATAGTTATCGGGATACATGCACGTTTTAACGATTAACAATAAAACAAGCAAGAGCCCGCTTGACTTTCTGGAAAATTTGAATATTTTTGATAAAAAGTAAGTACACAGTAGCTTATGAAGCCTCCGACAATAACGATCCCGATAGCTACTATCGGGAGACGCAAACAAAAGCAATCTGGCATAAAGCCTAATGTTGGATAAAATAAAAAACAAAAAAATGCAATATGAAAAATCAAATTTCAATTTCACTTTTATTTATCTTGTTGATATTTGCTGTTGCTTGCCAACCTTTATCAGACAAGAAAGAGCCAGAAAAAGAGAATATACTATTCGATGAAGTAGCAGAAATAGAAGCCATTATGAACGTTATTGAAGGTGAAACGAAATGCTTCTTTGATGGAAACTATGAATGCTGGGCAAAGCATTGGAGTCATGAAAACTATGCCATTCAAGCGTGGAATAACAGTGATGGAACAGCAGATGCTGCGGTAGGCTGGGAAAAAATTAATTCACAAGGTAAAGATTGGATTGAAAAATACTATAAGAATGGGATAAATATAATCCATCCGGTAGTAAAAAGAGAAAAGCCTTCAGTGAAATTTTTTAATGAGAAAACTGCCTATTTAATTTGGACCCAATATAATGCAGATAAGGAAAAAACAAATTACCGAACAAGCCAAGAAATAAGATTAATGGAGAAAGACAGTGAAGGGTGGAAAATTGTAAATGTTTCCGCATTTTGGGATACTCAATCAAAAATTCCATTTGATAGTCTCAAATTAAATTGAAAATTTATCTAATCGAGTAGACGGCCGTAGGCCCTGAAGCCTACGGTACGCCTCTCCCGATTTATACCGACACTTCGCGACCACGGTAAGTACAGCACCAGGCGTGCCCGTCTGTATACGGCGGTTCACTAAATCTCTGGTTGTAAGAGGTGGTAATAGTCCGAACATACTTTCATAACCTCTTTTCGGAAACCTTTCAAGTGTGATAGTTGTACCTAATTCCATTGCTATCGGGAGGGCTTTGGGCTGCCGGGCACGCCTGATGCATCCTCCCATTCTTGTACGACTCCACCGATATGCTTGAATTTGGTTTACACCAAGCCTAATCAGGTTCTTACGCATAAGTTCTGGCTTTTTCCAGAATAGGGCGTGCCCTTCGCACTATCGTGCCCGGGCATATTCGTCAGTACAGACAACGTGGTTGAGCCTGGCGGCGAACCGCTTACTTCAGATAGTTGGACACCCAACCCACCCTTGCCTCCTACTTAGCTTGGGGTAACGACTCCCCCGCTTATGCGACGGCGACGCCCAGACTTGCACCCTTTGGATTATTCTTTAAAAGAACTAAATTCGCCATTCAAGGCACACACAATGTTTATGAAAAATTGACGAAGTATCAGTAAAATCAATGCTTTGGGCTCGAATCAAACTTGTTGCTTAACTGAAAGTTTGGTACTTAGAAAAGGTGTACTTTTCGTATGCTAATCTTTGCCACTCATTTTAGTGAGCTATTTTAAAACCAGCAATGAAAATTAATCCAATAAATATTATTCATGTATTGGTCATTTGGCAAAGTCTGTTGTTTGCAATTGTTCTGGCCACGCCCAGGTATAGTAAAAATAAGAGTAACAAATTTTTGTCTCTTCTCTTGTTAACTCTGGGGGTTCATTTCATTTATAATTTTCTGTATACCAATGGTTTGTATTTAAATATTTTACCACCCTACAGTTGTAGTTATGGATTTCTATATGGTCCATTGTTTTTTTTGTATATCAAGTTCCATCTGGAAAAGGATGCTTATTTCAGGCCTTTGTATTGGCTGCATTTTTCTCCATTTTTATTCATTCTGATACTAACTTCTTTGGGATTTTTTGTTTGCAGATATATTGGGATATTAATTTTCCCTATGATGTTGGCTTATTCAATCTTTTCATTTCGGGAAATTGCCATCTACACGAAAACCATACCTCACGTATCCTCTAAAAACTATACTTCCGAAACAAAATGGTTACAGACAATATCTGTTTTTATGCTTGTAATAGTATTTCTAGATATATTAAATTCGCAGATTCAGGTCTTCTCGATCGGGCATATTGAGATTAAAACTGAAGTTGTAATTCAAATAAGCATTCTGCTATTTGTTAGTATGATTAATTATCAGGGACTCAAAAATCCGCATTCATTTCAACAGATTTCTGAATCGGATATAGCCATGAGCAAGTCATCTGAAACCAAAAGCATGTTGGCTACAATTGATAAAAATAAACTGTTAGAATTAGCCAATAAGCTGGAAGAATATATGAAGAGTGAACAACCATATTTAAATCCGGAATTAAATATAAATATGCTTGCGGAAGCCATAAAGGTTTCAGAAAAAACCATCTCCCAAACCATTAATCACATCATTGGTTCCAATTTTTCAGATTACATTAATACCTATAGAATTGAAGATGCCAGTTTAAAACTGGAACAAGACATCGAAAACTCGCTAACAATTAAGGAAATCATGTACGACGTTGGCTTCAATTCACGGTCGGTTTTTAATACAGCTTTTAAAAAGAAAACGGGACTAACTCCTACCGAATACCAAAAACGCGATAAATAGTTCGTAAAAATTGTGTTCGGATTTGCGATTCCGAACTTTCAAGCAATTCCTACCGCCTAATTTTGCTTTATCAAAAGTTATAAAAATCAAAAGCAATGAGAAAATTAGGAATCATATTATTTGTTTTTATAAGCAGTTTACTTTACGCCCAAGAAAAAGGACAGACTAAAATAAACTGGGATACCTGGGGCGTACCTCATATTTCAGGTAAAACCGACAGGGATGTATATTATGGATTGGGGTGGGCACAAATGGAAGCACATGGAAACTTAATATTAAAAGGCTTTGTAAAATCGAGAGGGCAATCGGCCGAATATTGGGGAGGAGAACAAAATCTGGAGAGTGATCTCTTAATTAGAAAACTGGCCATTCCAAACCGGGCAAAGGAGTGGTTTGAGGTACAGAAAGATGAAATGAAACTTGATCTTTCCTCTTTCGTTGCTGGCATGAACGATTATTGTAAAAAACACATGGAGACGATTGACGAAGAATTAAAATTAGTTCTTCCCATTATTGAAACCGACCCATTGGCCAAACTTCAGGTAAGTTATCATTTAATGGTTGGGGCATTTGCCATGCAACCACAAGCCTCACAATGGAAAAATGCAGGGTCAAACGCCTGGGCAATAGCACCATCCAGATCTGAAAGTGGAAATTCGTTATTGCTTATTCAACCGCACCCGCCTTGGTTCGATGATTATTTATTTTTTGAAGCACATTTAAAAAGTGATATACTCAACATTTATGGCATCACATTATTGGGAGTCCCTTCAATAGCCATGGGTTTTAATGAAAATTTAGGATGGGGACTTACCTTTAACCAAGCCGATGCCATGGATTTAATCGAAATAAAAATTAAAAATAACAACTATTTAATTGATGGTAAATGGAAACCTCTGGATGTTCAAACAGAAACAATAAAAATCAAACAAGGCGATTCAACTATTACACAAATAACAGTCATTAAAAAATCCGATTATGGTTTTCTTATTGAAGAAAAAGATGGGAAAGCACTGGCCCTGCGACTATCTGGTTTCGATAGGCCATACTTTATGCAGCAATTTGTTGAAATGGCAAAATCAAAAAACTTAAAGGATTTTGAGAAAGCCATGGGTATGCTTCAGTTGCCACTGCAAAATGTGATTTATGCTGATAAGCAAGGTGAGATATTCTACCTATACAATGGAATAATTCCCAAACGCCCCACGGGAAACTTACAAGATTGGTCTGGAGTTATTCCATCTACAAAACAGGGTGCATTGGTTCATGAATATGTGGCATACGAGGATTTGCCAAAAATCAGAAACCCGAAATCTGGTTTTGTAGCCAATTCAAACAATGATCCATGGTCAAGTACTTATCCTTTTATAACAAAGCCAAAGGATTACCCTTCTTACATTTCGAATGATCCATTTGGAAATTTTGACTTCAGAAGTAGAAGATCCATCAAAATGATACTCAGCGAACCCAAATTGAGTTTTGATGAAATGGTAAAAATGCAATCGTCAACCTATTCAGAATTAGCAGATAGAACTGTTGATGAATTGATGAGCTTTGCCGAAAATTCAGACGATACCTTGCTGAATAAGGCAGCTGTGGTACTAAAAGAATGGGACAGGAAATTAGAAAAAGAGAGTATTGGGGCAGTGCTCTTTGCGAACTGGTATTTTGCAACCAGAAAGATGGATATTTTTAAGGTTAAATTCAATGCGGAAGATGCACTAAACACACCCAACACCCTTTCGGAAGAGGCAAAAAGCATGTTATTAAATGTGGCAAAACAAACAATTGAAAAGAACAAACGGCTTGATATTGCATGGGGCGAGGTGTATCAGATTAACTATGCCGACAAAACATTTAACGGCGGCCTGGGATTGAGTGAATTAGGAAGTTTTAATGCCGGATTTTACAATCGTATTTCTAAAACGAACTTTGCCTTAGCTGGAGGTTCAGCATTTACTTCGGTAGTTGAATTTGGCCAATCCATACAGGCAAAAGGCATATTGAGCTATGGAAACTCCTCGGAAAAAGATTCACCATTCAAAGGAGATCAATTGCAATTATTAATCGACAGAAAACTTAGAAACATCTGGTTCTATGAGAAAGATATTGATCAAAATATTTATTTAACAGAGACATTAACTTTTTAAAAATCTAAATCACAAAATGAAGAAAGTACTATTTTATTTTTTGACTTTATTGATAATTGATTCGGAAAAAGCACAAATCCGAATTGATTCAATAAAGACAATTGCTACAAATTACATGAAAGCTTATGGCAAATGGGATTATGATAAAAGGAAAACGTTTTATGCTGAGGATATTCTTTTTGAAGACCCGACAGCAAAAGATGTTTTCAAACAATTTTTTGCTTTTGATGGTAACAAAATGTATGCAACTTTTTTAAAAACTTTTTTTAAGATAAGTTAAAGAATGACAAGCCTTCTTACGTTCACTTTAATATTGAAAAAAGCTTTGCTTCTGGAACTCATATTATTATTAATTCAACTTTTGAGTGTGTATTGCCCATATCTTGGTTTAAAAGAGACAGTAATGAAACCGTGCTAATATCCATTCCATTTGTCACAATTTTGACTATAGAAAATGGTTTAATAAAAAGGCATATGGATTATGGAAATTATGCAAAATATATGGAACAGATAAATACTCAAATTAAGAAATAAAAACTTTTAGTAACAACTGATATAAAAAAACTACTTAGAAATGAAAGTTCATTACCTATTTATAATTTTCTTTATTGCAATAAGTTCATCTGCAAATGCTGAAGAAGTTACCTATTCCGGAAGTCTGAATTATGCTAATGGTTCACTAAATTATCAAATAGAGGTAACCAATACAAAAAATCAAGCAAGTGTATTTTTTACTAGCATTGAACTGAATGCTTATCAAATTCCAGCGTTGAATATTAACCTAAGCAATGACTCCTTAAACTTTTATATAGTTAGTGATTTTTATACTTACGAATACAAATTCAAAAAACTAAACGGAGGGTTAACCGGAAAACTGAATATATACGCAAACGAAACAGAGGAATTATTAAATACGATAGAATCTGTTTTAACAAAAAAAGAAACGGACGCCTCTGAAATTAAAGAGGAAGAAGTCTGTTTTCAGTCCAATGGCTTGCAGCTAAAAGGAACAATTTGGAAACCCAATAAACCTAACAATAGATGCTTGTTTTTTGTTACTTCTTCTCAGGGAAGCGACAGAAGTGCTAGTAGTGCAGAAGCCTATTATTTTGCAAGTAAAGGCTTTGTTGTATTCAATTATGACAAAAGGGGAACAGGTAAATCAGAAGGAAACTGGAAATCAGCTACTATGGAAGAATTAGCTTCTGATGATATTAACGGCATTTTATTTTTTTCTAAAATTAATCAAACTCCCTTATCCCAGATTGGAATAAAGGGAAGTAGTCAAGGAGGTATAAAAATTCCTTATATCTTATCAAAATTACCAGAATTAAAATTTGGGATTTCGGTAAGTTGTCCTAGCGGCACACTACTAGAAAGCGATTTGAATTATTGGCGAAATTCAAATATTGATAAAATTGGAAAAGGATTCATAAACATTGCGACAAGAACCCAAAAAGTGAGTTATGAATATTTGGCAGGCATTACTACATTTCAGGCTGTAGAAAGTATTGCAAAAAAATACAATAATCAATCGTGGTATAAATACATTTGGATACCCGAAAAAGAAATAGCCAAAGACGAGAAATTGAAATTTAGCGGATTACAATACTTTAAGAAAGTTGACCAACCAATATTACTGATACAAGGAACATCAGACATTGTAATTCCTGAAAACAGTTACAAAGTAATTGATAAAACATTAAGGAAAGCCGGAAATAAGTCATACCATATAGCCATATTAAAAAACGCTAGTCATTCAATGACCATTGTTGACAATAATTTTCCCTATTTTCAAAAAATAGCTCCGACATATTTAAGTGAAATAACCAGATGGCTAGATAATTTAAGAGACTAAAATAACATCAGCTAACAGCTAAGCTTTTGTCGTGGCCAGCGGCCATTTGATGAAAGCTGTCGGGCCGCGTAGGCTTGAACTAAATCTTCGTTAGCTTTTACCTTATAAGTTTATCCGTCTATGGTGTTTTCGATGTATTCGCCGGGAGTTCGGCATTGAAGCTTTTAGTAGATTTTAACAATCTGTATCAATATTAGGGCTCTATATTAGCCACATTCCCCTTTTCTCTTACTATTTAGACAAACCTTCCCTTACCCATCTTATTTCTTAGATGAGGCAGATAGATTTTCCCACATTTGCTGATAAAATAATGGGGCCGGCCTTCCGGCGGTCCTCGGTGGTCAAAGTTTAGTAAGGTAGGTAATTTGCCAGTTTTGCAGCATGGGCTCGGTCTTAATGATATGCATCAGCCACACCCGATTATTCACCATTTGGATTATTCTTAAAAAGAACTAAATTCGCAATTCAAGGCACACTCATGACGGTATAGCTTATAAGCCACACCGAAACCGTTGTACGACACTTTACCAACATACCCAAACAAAGATAATAACGATTAGATACAATGGTACTATCCGAATTTACACCAAGCCCAAGTTTGACTGAATTTGTTCGGGTGTATAGAGTGGTGCATTTTGTTTTTGAGGACATTACAAAAATCCCTTACAAACCCTATCCTCCAAGACCAGAGCACTGCCTAAGTTTTTATCCCCGAGATACTGAAACAGTTGAGTATGTAAAAAATGGCACAAAAATAAAGAACTTGAAAACT
>JAHEBN010000165.1 GCA_024645245.1 Jiulongibacter sp.
CCGCAGAATTAACAGGACATGGCTGGGAATTAATGATACAAAACAAGGTCGAAATCGAATTAAAAGGCTTTGGTTTTAGTCTTCCCATAGTTTACCTTATTTGGATAAGTATAATTCTTATATTGTATCCAGCTTGCAAATGGTATGATACTTATAAAAGCAGCCACCGGGAAAAATGGTGGTTGAGTTATTTGTAAAATTTAGTTTTTAGTAGCTCTCTGTTTTGTCAATTATTTCAGCAATCAAAGTCTAAAAAAAGCGACTGATACATATAACAACTAATTTTATGAAATCAAAACCAAAATTCGCCATTCATTATATTTTACTCTTCTGTTTTACACCTGCCATAGGAATATCTCAAGAAGCATGGTTATCCAGTCCGGAAAGTATCAACCAATTCAGGGAGCAAGTGGAGTCCATTAGGCCGAGCAAAACTCAGTTTGACTTAATGGTTGAAAACAAAACGATTGCCTTAACTGGACGTGAAATAGACATACGAATCTACAAATCGAATATCCCTGGTTTAAAACCCACATTAATTTATGTTCATGGAGCTTGTTGGGTTGCCGGAAGTCTTGACAGTCATGATGAAATCTGTAGGTATTTGGCTATGAAAAGCGATGTAAACGTCATAGCTATAAAGTATAGATTAGCTCCAGAAAATAAATACCCTGATGCCCACAATGATGTTTATGAGGCCACCGAATGGATTTGGAATCATGCAAAAGAACTGGGATTGGATACAAAAAGGTTTGCCATTGCCGGTGAAAGCACCGGTGCATACTATACTGCTGCCACCGCACTAAAGGCAAGGGATACCAAAGACAGTCCTAGCTTTATTTTTCAACTACTGGTATATGCCGCACTTGATGGTGGAGGGGCATCTTGGTCTGAATGTAAAGACTTGTACTTTACCAATCAAAAAGACATTAGAAGTGAATATGGCTCACCACTCTGGTCTAAAAACCTTTCTGGACTACCACCGACATTCAATATTTTGGGGGAATATGAGCAGTCTCGGGCAGAAGAAGAGCTGTTTATGAGAAAGTTGAACGATAATGGCATAACAACCAAAAGCTTCATGAACGAAGGTGTAGGGCACGACGTGCAGAATTGGTTGTCCGTAAGCACTGAAACTCCTGCACATTTAAAAGCCATAGCATTTATAAAAGAAGGATTCAATATTGAATAAATGATGCTTTACAATATGTATAACCCGATAATATTTATTTTTAAAATCATACTGGATATTAGAAAAACAGCTTTACTTTTTATATTAATATCTATTACCATTCAATCTTACGGGCAAAAGCCTCGAGCACGAGATTTAGGGGTTCCATTTGTGGGAGAAACTGGAAAATATAATGCCATCACCGATGTAAAAGGTGTAGAAGTTGGCTACAGCACGATTATCACAGGAAGTGGAGAAAATATAATTGGAAAAGGGCCCATAAGAACTGGAGTAACTGCCATTTTTCCAAGAGGTAAAGCCAAGAAATTCAGTCCTGTTTATGCCAATTGGTATAGCCTTAATGGAAACGGAGAAATGACTGGCACCACCTGGGTTACTGAATCCGGATTTTTAGAAACACCCATTATGATAACCAATACCAATAGTGTGGGCGTGGTTAGAGACGCAGTATTGAAGTGGTATGTAAATACAGATTGGTATAGTGGAGAAGATTGGTGGTACACCTACCCTGTAGTGGCTGAAACTTATGATGGTTTCCTCAATGACATCTATGGTTTTCACGTCAAAGAAGAACATGTATTGGAAGCCATAAAAAATTCTTCGGGTGGAAAGATTGCCGAAGGCAATGTTGGTGGAGGTACAGGAATGATGTGCTTGGGCTTTAAGGGAGGCACAGGAACTTCTTCAAGAGTTTTTAAAATTAAAGATTCAACCTATACCGTTGGAGCCATTGTACAATCCAATTTTGGAGCAAAAAGAAACCTATCTATTGCAGGTGTTCCGGTCGGAATTGAATTAAAAGACACCTTAAATTATGTACATAACGCACCACCAAAATCAAGGAGACAAGAGGGGGATGGTTCTATTATAGTAATTTTAGCAACAGACGTACCGCTTTTACCACATCAATTAAAGAGAATCGCCCAAAGAATTCCATTAGGCATTGGAATTGTGGGCGGGCGAGGAAGCAATGGCTCAGGAGATATTTTCTTAGCTTTCTCCACTGCAAATGAAAATGCATTTAATCGCGATGAAACAACAAAGGTTAAATCAATGCCTAATGACCAACTAATGCCAGTTTTTGAGGCAACCGTACAAGCAGTGGAAGAAGCAATCATTAATGCCATGGTGGCCGCTGAAACTATGGAAGGAATTAACGGTAATAAAGCTTATGCTTTACCACATGATTTACTGATTAAAACTTTGAAAAAATACAATCGCCTGAAAGAATAATTTGATACAACACTAGCAGCAATCATTTTAGAAAATAACTATTAAACCAGTCATGAACACTGCAAACAATCAAATAAAGCCAATATCATACAATGAGCGAATTGATTTTCCGGATGTACTACAGGGTATTAATCATGCTTATTGCCAAAAGGATCTTTTTGCTTCAAGTGCTATTTAACACCCCTTGGCTAAAGCATTTTAAGTTTGGCCCTTTGGAGTCGATTTGGAGGCAACTGACTTACAATAAGATAATTAAAATTAACAAATAATATAATCATGAAAAAAACAACACTCGGACTTACTCTATTAATTACTACTGTGGTAGTAATGAGCTGTAATCAAAAAACAGATGAAGCTAAATCAAGCTTCGATTTAGAAACTGCAAAAGCTGAAATAGAAGCCGTAAATAAAGAGTTTATGGCATTTTACGCTGCGGGAGACACCCTGGGTGTGGCAAATTGCTATACTGAAGATGGTAAAGTGATGAATGCCGGAGCTCCTTCAGTTGGTGGCAAAAAGAACATTGCATCAGTCTTTTCTGGATTGATTAAATCAGGTATTACTAAGGCAGACCTGAAGCTTGAAAATGTGTATGGCTCAGAAGATTTATTGGTAGAAGAAGGCGTAGCATTTTTGTTTGCTGGAGATGATGCCGTTGCAGAAGAAAAATATATTGTTGTTTGGAAAAAAGAAGACGGTAAATGGAAGCTCTTTAGAGATATTTTTAACTCGAATTTACCAGTAGAATGATGTAGTACTTTTCCAAGTATTTCAACGAAAAAGAACTTCAAAACAGAATTGTATTTTCATAGATCAGTTTAAAATAAAAGCAATCATGGAGCAAACAAATACAACAATTTTAGCTTTAAAACTCAGTGACAGAATCCAATCACTTGATATCATGCGAGGTGTGGTTTTACTCGGTATTTTATTGATGAACATTAATGGAATGGGTCTTGGAGAAGGCGGCTATTCAAACCCCGCCATATCGGGTGGTGCCTCTGGATGGGACCTTTACACATGGGTCACCACCGAAATGCTTTTTGAAGGCACCATGAGAGCACTCTTTTCATTGCTGTTTGGGGTAGGAATGTTTATTTTCTTGGACAGACTTGAGAAAAAAGGAGCTGGAATTGAGGCTGCCAATATTTACTTTAGGCGACTAACTTGGTTATTGGTTTTTGGATTGATTCATAGCTATTTACTATTGTGGTCAGGAGAAATTCTATACAACTATGCTTTGATGGGGTTTTTGGTGTATTCTTTTAGAAATCAGACTCCTAAAAAACTCTTGGTATTTTCAGCAATTTTGATTTCATTGGGAACACTTTGGAGCTATAGCGACTACAAAAACGATGTTAAGTTTATTGAGCAAGTTACCGAGGCTCAACAATATAAACTTGAGGGAAAAGAACTTACCAAAGAACTCAAAGAAGCTTCTGAAAAATGGGTGAAAATTGAAACCGAAAAATCTCCTGCAGCAATTGAAGAGCTCAATACCAACATGCGGAAAGGATATTTTGAAGTTATGTTATTTTTAGTGCCTTATAATTCGCACTACAATGAACTTTATCCGTACCGCTACGATTTATGGGATGTTTTAAGCATGATGTTAATTGGCATCGCCCTTTTTAAACTCAAAATACTTACTGCTGAAAAATCATATAGCTTTTATGGACTCATGGCTTTGATTGGTTATGGAGTTGGTTTAGTGGTTAATTATTACGAAACTAAGCTTATCCTAGATAGTGGTTTTTCCTTTCTTAGTATTTCAAAAACACATTTAACTTATGACATAGGCAGGGTTCCGGTAGCTATGGGACATGTAGCTTTAATTATGATTCTCTGCAAACTACCCATACTCAATTGGCTAAAAACAAGCCTCGCAGCGGTAGGCAAAATGGCATTGACTAATTATGTGATGCATTCCATTTTTGCTATGTTCATTTTCACAGGAACAGGCTTTGGGCTATTTGGTAAGCTGCAAAGGCACGAACTAATCTACGTGGTGTTTTCAATATGGATATTCCAAATGATTGTAAGCCCAATTTGGCTTAAATACTATCAGTTTGGCCCATTAGAGTGGATGTGGAGAAACCTTAGTTATCAGAAAATACATCCATTCAAAAAATAAAAGAACAATTAACTTTTTAAACTTAAACAAAAACAAACATGAAAACAGTAGGAATTATTGGCGGTGCAGGCTTCATTGGAAGCTATAACACTAAGAAATTTTTAGAAAACGGATACAAAGTAAAAGTATCTGCCACAGACCCCACTAACAAAGAGAAGTACGCTCACTTGGCAGCATTACCAAATGCAGAAAACTTGGAACTCGTACAGATGAATGTAGAAGACAAGGCTTCTTTGGGCGATTTTTTGAAAGGTTGCCAAATCGTCATTCATGGCGGTACGCCATTTCAGTTAGATGTAAAAGACCCGAAAACAGAGCTTTTTGACCCAACCATCGAAGGTACAAAGAACTTTCTGGAGCTGGCAAAGCAAACTGATGGAATAGAACAAGTGGTTTTTATTGCCTCAGTGGCGGCCTACAATACAGACTTTCCGATGTTGCCAAAAGGCAAAAAAGAAGGCGACCAAATCACCGAAGCAGATGCACCACATTCCAGTCCCGAAAGTCATCCTTACGCACAAGCTAAGTTTTTGGCAAATCAAGTTGTTAATGATTTTATGGTAGCAAACCCAGACTTGGGCTTCGAGATCACCACCGTTTCTCCAGTGGGCGTAATGGGAAAGTCGCTTTCAAACAGGCAAGACTCCACTTCTACGGGCCTTCAGTTTTTGTTCAAGAACAAAATTGCCCCCAACCCTTTCATCCAAATGCTTTACGACATGGATATTTCTTTTGCTTTGGTAGATGTTGAAGACGTGGCTGATGCCATTTACAAAGTCGTGAATACCAAAAATACCCAAGGTAAAAACTACTTGCTATCCAGCGAAAATTACCGAATTTCTGATCTAACCCTTATGCTCAATGGCCAGGACCCAGCCGGAGAACCTACTATCGTATATAATTGTGGGCTGGCAATTTCGGATTTAGGCATGGAGTTTAAGCCAGCCAGGGATTCTTTGGAGGCGTATAACAGTTGAGGTTTTTTATTAACATTACATTTTAAACAGTTTTCAAATTGAAAAAAAATAATTTACGTGCCGGATTTGTCTATTTGACAATGCTGTTTTCCTTGCTCCTAATTTTTAGTGTCTTTTGCATATGCTGTACTTCCGATGAGCAAGACGACCTACCTAAAACTAAGCTATTGCTTGGAGATGGTTTTGGAATTGGGAAGACGACATTGTTAGTCCAAGACCTCGATAGTGCTCGAAATTACTTCACGGATGTTCTGGGATTTAGTATGCCGACACCCGATAAATATGATAAAGGACTATTTGATAGTACCCTGAGTGCCTCGGTTCATTTTGAAGACTTCACTTCTTTTGACCTGCTTTCTACCAAGGATTCTACTGAAAATCTACCCATTGAAACAGCCAATTTATTTAAAAACAAACGTTTGGGTTTATATTCTTTCAGCACTTCTTCTGTGGATACTACTATCAAATGGCTACATGCTCAGGAGTTTAAAACTGACTCTATAAAAACAGGTCGAGCAGATAATGAAGTAGCCAAAGGGTGGGATTGGGACGATGGCGGTCCGCAATGGCGAAGTTTAGATTTTGAAAAACAGGAATACCTGCCAAGTTTTATTGAATATGCTGGTTTACCTTACGAAGCAATTCAAGCTGAATGGAAACCTGCCGCATGGCGAAAGTATTATGAAAGTAACCCGAACGGCGTTGTTAGCATCATGGCATTGCAAGTGGTAGTAGCTGACCTAAAAGCCTCTATTACCGAATTTGAAAAAATGGGCTTAACCCTTTTGGAATCTAAAGACAATTTTGCTCGCTTCTCCATTGCTCATGATCAGGAGTTGTATATCACCACACCAGCATCATCCGATGATGCATTAAGCAAAATTTTAAAAACTAACGGACAGGGCGTTTACAGCATCCGTTTTGGCATAAAAAATTTAAAAGAAACGGAAGATTACTTAAAAAAGAACCTATCGCCCAAGGCGATGGCTATGGATACGGTTCAAAAAAAGTTGACCGTTTCAAAGGAATTTGCCTACGGAATAGAGCTTGAGTTTATAGAAGAATCTAAAGAAAATGCTGCCATAGCTAAGATTTTCGATTACAAAGAGGGCTCCAAACTGGACAGCACCTCACTTACTTATGCCTCTGATGTGTACACTAAGTATTGTGCATTGTGCCATGGAAAAGATCGTGAAGGCTATGCGGCAGATAATGCACCATCTTTAAAATCGTATTCGCTAATGGCTACCACTTTAAAACCAAAATCCAGCTATAATTACCTGGCTCATACCATTGAATACGGGCGTGAGGGTACAGCCATGGCACCTTATGCCAAAAGTCAAGGCGGACCGCTCGATGGTGAAGACATCGATTTATTATTGTTTTGGCTGCATGAATTGAGTGGTGTGGAAAAACCCATTGAATTATCAACAGAGCCCATAAAGGGCGACATAAATCTGGGTAAAACCCTTTTTGCTAAAAATTGTGCTACCTGCCATGGTACAAAAGGCGAAGGAACTAGTGCACCAGCCTTAGCAAATCCAATGCTCTTAGCTACGGCCAGTGATGCTTTTTTACATTATACCATTTCAGAAGGGCGAGAAGGGACACCCATGAGAGCCTTCAAAGACAGTTTAAGTAAAAAAGAAATAAATGCTCTTACGGCCTATCTTAGAAGCCGTGCTTCTGGCTGGAACGCCCCCTCACCTATCTCGGTAGCAGATCCGCTGCCAGAAAATTATGTGCTTAATCCTGATAATAAAGCTCCAAAATTTGATTTGCGGGAAGGTAAATATGTTTCGGCAAAACAACTGCTAAAAGCTTTGCAAGACAGTACACGAATGATCATACTTGATGCAAGATCCAAAGCCGCATGGCAACAGACGCATATTCCGGGTGCAATTTCGGTGCCCTATTACGCAGAACCGGATAAGTTTATTAAGAATTTACCAAACGACAATACCATGATAGTGGCCTACTGTGCTTGCCCTCATGCGGCATCCTCCCGTGTCATAAACACCTTAAAACGCTATGGTTACAAACATACTGCAGTTCTTGACGAAGGAATATTGGTTTGGACACAGCGAGGTTATCCTGTGGAATACGGAAAGTAGTAAGTATTTGAAAATTAGAAAAATAACTAAAAAGATTAAAATGAATATCAAGGCATTGTCCGTTCTCTTTCTTTTTTCACATCTGCTTATTGGGCAATCGTATCAAAAAATACATCAAAAAGCCATTGTGGTAGATACACACAATGATATCCTAATGAAATCTGTGGATCAAGGTATTGTATTTGATACGGATTTGACTGGAATCACGCATAGTGATTTAGCGAGATGGGAAATAGGTGGTTTGGATGTTCAGTTGTTTTCTGTGTATTGCGATGGGGACCGGAAAAACGCCTTCCAATATGCCAATCGTGCCATGGATAGTTTGGATGCCGTGATTGCCCGAAATCCCGGTAAAATAGTAAAAGTGGCAAATCACGAGGAGCTGATGAAAGCCATAAAACAGAAAAAAATAGCGGCTATGTTTGGTGTGGAAGGTGGCCACATGATAGGCGACGACCTCGGGAAATTGAATGAGCTCTACCGCCGGGGAGCGAGGTATTTAACGTTAACTCACAATATTGCTCCATCGTGGGCTACCAGTGCGGCAGATGAAACCACAAAACCAAATTTACCTCACAAAGGACTAACCGATTTTGGAAAATCTGTGGTGCAACGTATGAATGAACTCGGTATGTTAATAGACGTAAGTCATGCCGGTGATCAAACATTTTGGGATGTTATAAATTTGACTAACAAACCCATCATTGCTTCACATAGCTCGGTCTTCAGTCTGGTTCCTCACCGCCGCAATTTAAAAGACGAGCAAATTAAAGCCATTGCAAAAAATGGCGGCGTCATTCAGATCAACTTCAATCCGGGATTTATTGATAAAAGCTTTAATGCTAAAGAGGAAGCTTTCCTAAAAAAGTATTCATCAGAAATGGATTCCCTTATGAAAGGGGGTTTACCTGATTATTACGCCATGGATTACCTCTATAAAAAATATGCCTCAGAAACAGAATTGATGCGGCCACCATTATCAATGATTATTGACCATATAGAATTTATAATCAATTTAGTAGGTGTTGACTATGTCGGACTTGGCTCCGATTTCGACGGCATAAACCTTACCCCAAAAGAGCTTGATGATGTTACTACGTATCCAATAATCACAAAAAAATTAGTAGAAAAAGGGTATACTAAAAAAGATATTAATAAAATTTTGGGCGGGAACTTTTTGAGGGTTTTGAAAGCAAATGAAGTTAAATAAAACCATGATACATCATAAAATCATACTATTGACCTTGACTACCTTTATTACATTTGGTTGTAGCACAAAAGCGGATACAAAAGGCGATTCAAATACTGATGAAATAACCTTTGACCTCAATGCCATGAAAAAAATAATAGAAGAAAAAACTAATCAATTTACAGCGGCACATATCACCAAAGACACCGCGTTTCTAAATAATATTTTTACACTGAATGCGAGGTCCTTACCGCCAAATGCGGAAGCTGTAAACGGTAGAAAAGCCATTTCACAACTAAATATGGATTGGATAAACTTCGGCATTTCAGAAGCCAAAGAAACCTCTACTGTTTTTTATGGCAACAAAGACTATTTGATAGACGAAGGCACTTACATTTTCATTTATGGTGAAGATAAAACAATAGACAAAGGCAAATACATCAATATCTGGAAAATGGAAGATGGGGAGTGGAAAATAGAAAGCAATATTTGGAATAGTAGTTTGGTGGAATAAGAAAGAAATATACTTGTAAGCAATATCAATGAAAACAACCCGAATTGAATCAATAGACCTGTTAAAAGGCCTGGTAATGGTCATTATGGCACTTGACCATACCCGCGATTATTTTCATCAGTCATCCAGTATATTGAGCTTAACAGACCCCGGGCAAGCTAACTTACCTTTATACCTGACCCGCTGGATTAC
>JAHEBN010000299.1 GCA_024645245.1 Jiulongibacter sp.
AGCGAGAACTCGAAAACTCAAGTAGAAGCTACGCATGTAGAAGGCTCTTGGTTGCTTTGTCTGGACGAGGGTTCGAATCCCTCCAGCTCCACTAGAATATTTCTGTGCGCCATTTCATCGACTTGGCTTCGAACCATGCTTGCATGGGTGAGAAGACGGTCGATGAAATCGCCCCGAGGACTCGGGGCGGCACAGGAATAATGACCTCGGGATCTCAAGGGATCACCGCCAGGTAATCCCTCCAAATCAATCTTTCAATTTACACCTTTTGTTGGGCTAAAGCCCATTTTGTGGCTCATTTTTGTCCCCCGGCTGAAGCCGGAGGCTATTAACCTTCTCCAACGTTCAATTTGGTTCTGACATCGGGAGCTCAAGGGATCACCGCCAGGTAATCCAATATCACTTCACTTATTTCGAACCCATTCCAAGCCATGTACTTCCAATGGCTTTTTATTTGGGGTGCAGTCTAGGGTGCAGTTTACTTTGAAAAGAGTATGCTCTCGCAGTACAACCCAATTTTTCTCAGAAGAACTAAACGGACTATCCAAAACGGCCCATTTGGGTTAAATATTTTCCGCATTTAAGACTCTTCACATAATAAGCCGCCTTACCCAAAAAATCATCTAATCCACTTTTTGTGCTTCATTACTACCAACCAATGATAAATTATTTAGAAAAAACCATTAAAAAATACTGACCAAATACACGTTCGGCAAATACCTGATTCAGGCTAATTGAAACATAATTTGAAGAACCGTTTTTCAATAATTAAATCTATTATTTAATTTTACAATTAGGCAACCAGCTTTTAATCTTAGCAAGTTCTTCTCCAGAAATATTATTACCATCCAAATAAATGGTTTTTAAGCTTTTACAATTCTTTATAGTTTCTGGTAATGCCGTCAATTGATTATCACTTAAATCCAATTCCTTAAGATTTGACAATTGCCCTATGGAACTGGGAACTTCTGTAAATGCGTTCCCTTTCAAGATAACTTTTTTCAATTTTTTCATATCTCCAAAGTTATCTGGCAAATCTGTTAACTTTAAATTCGTTACACGCAACGTAGCCACTTCAACTAATTCAGTTATTACTTTAGGGAATGATTTTCCAATAAGATCAGGATCATCGTACTGATTTAGAAAAAGCGTTATAGAAGGCCCTTGCGTCAAGTCAGTAACTCGACTCTTATACGGATTACCTTCTTCAGTTTTTGATTCATTCGCATTTTCCTTAGGTTTCGCATAAAGCTCTTCATATTCACTTTCAATAGCTTTCAGCCTGTTTTCAACATAAAAAAATTGGTTGTTATAATTCCTGTTGCGCTGCAGAATTTCTTTAGAAAAATCCAATGCTTTTACCTTGTTAAACGTAGGAGAAATATGTCCATTATTAAGCTTTGCTTTTTGAAAATTGTACGTATCATAATATAATGCAATTGCATCATTATAATCAATCATACCTGTATGCTTAGCATATAGAGCATACTCGTATGCATATTTTTTCGCCTCCTCAAAACGGTTGTTATAAATATGCGCAAGGGCAATGTTTCCGTTTAAAGCCGCATACACTTCCGCATTAATCATAGCCTTTTTATCACTTTTGTCTGCTTTTTCAATATACTTTTCCCAAACCGGAATTAAAGCATCTAGCTTAGAAAAATCTCCATCCTTAATAGCCCTGACAGCGTTTTCTTGCGCAATATCCAATTCAGAATAATCGAAACTGCTCCCTTTGGCTGAAGCAATGGTATATTTGTCTGTCCTTTCTGTAAAAAATATTTTTTTATCCAGCGACAATAATACTTTCTCAATTTGGGCCTTTACACCGAGTTGATGCATATACGTTCTACCATAAGAATCGAATGCATCGTCAAGATCAGATTTTGTCGAAAAATTAAGATAATACAGGACTAACTCACTATTATCTTCAGATGATGTTGTAATATTTTCTAATCCAAATTTAACTTCGTTGGCTGGTTCTTCTTTCCATAAATCTAGTCTCGCACCATCTTTTCCGCTAAGCTTGGCATATGTAGGTATTAATTGCGTGGCACTATAAAAATAAGCTGTATACTCTTCGCCAAGCGGGTTTTTTCCTTTTTTTTCTCTAATTTCCTTTGTCTGAAAATCGGCCTCACCAAAAAACACCTCCAATAAGAGGTCCCAATCGCTATCAACAATTTGGATTTGATTATAAGAATACTCTTTTCTACTTTCGAGACTTATACCTTCTGTAATCAACTTGCCACCACCATACTTACGTATAGAATCTTGAGTAACATCTGCATTAGGATAGTAGATTTTAACTGCAACTTTTTTAAGATTTTCCACCGGAATGGTAGGGTAACTAATAAAGTCTCTTTTAACTTTATCTCTGCTAACTTTTTGAGCATTTGCAGACGATATACCCACTAAAATAAGTAACAAAAAAAATATGTTTTTCATCTATTTCTAATTTGGAGGCAAAAGTAATTCAATTATTTCAATTGTTTCGATAAATTAACTACCTGTAGAGTAGTTCAATATGGCTAATGTCACGTACTGTTAAAATTCCATATTATAGATTGCGCAGTCGCATTTAAAG
>JAHEBN010000021.1 GCA_024645245.1 Jiulongibacter sp.
TATGGATGCCAACGACCAAATCAGTAGCCGCCCTTCCAGTTATTTTATTGAAGATGGCTCTTATTTTCGCTTAAGAAATGTGCAGTTAACCTATAGCTTGCCATCAAGAATTGGCTCAAAAGCCGGGTTTAAAAATGCCCAGGTATATCTACAAGGCCAAAACTTAGTAACATTCACAAAGTACACCGGTTTAAACCCCGAAATTCAAACAGGAGCAGACAATACGCTTGGGTTTGATGGTGGTTATATGCCTGTATCGAGAACAATGATAATAGGTGTCAATTTCTCATTCTAAATGATTTAAAATACTGAAAATATGAAGAATATAAAATTAAAATTAATTTCCGCTACGTCATTAGCAGTCTTAGGGACATTTATTTCTTGCAAAGATGACTTTTTAGTAAGAGAGCCTCAAGGACAATATAGCCCAAATGCACTGGCAACTGTAGAAGGTATAGATGGCCTTTTGTTAGGTGCCTATGGCATGCTTGATGGGCAGGGTTTGGATGGACAGGCTCCATGGAATAATGACATTACCAGTTGGGTTTTTGGAGGTATAGCCTCTGATGATGCCTATAAAGGGACAGATGCAGGTGATCAACCAGAAGAATCATTTATTGAAAAATACGATTTTCAAGCAACAAACGATCATATCACCAATAAATGGAGAGGGCTCTACAAAGGCATCGCAAGAACCAACGATGTGATTAACAGCTTAAAAAACGTAGAGAAAATAAGCGATAGCAAAAAAGCTCAAGTTATTGCCGAAGCACGATTCTTAAGAGGTTTGTTTCATTTTGAGGCTCGTAAAATGTGGAAAAGCATCCCTTATATTGATGAAAACATATACAACCTCAATGATTTGGAAAGTACAAAAGTACCCAATGATAAAGAGGTATGGCCTATGATTGAGGCAGATTTTCAAGCTGCTATGAATGTACTTCCTGAAACTCAGGCTCAAGTAGGACGACCAACTAAATATGCCGCCATGGCATTTTTAGCAAAAGCAAAAATGTTTCAGGGGTATGATCAAAGTACGGGAGCCGCTAAACCTGCCGTACTTCAAGCAGCAAAGGCATTGCTAGAGCAAATAGTAAACAGTGGTAAATACCAACTTACAGAAAAGTTTGAGGATAATTTCCGAGTAGCTACCAGAAACAATAAAGAATCCATTTTTGAGATTCAATATGCAGTATCTAGTGCTAATGGAGATGCGGCTACAGCTGGAGTAGGTCTGGCTCATCCTTACATAGATCCATGGGGATGCTGTGGTTTTTATCAGCCATCGCAAAATTTAGTTAATGCTTACAAAACCCAAAATGGACTTCCATTGGTGGATACCTTTAATGACACCGATGTAAAAAATGACCAAGGCTTAACCTATTCAACTCCTTTCGAACCATACGATGGCCCCCTAGATCCTCGTTTAGATCATACGGTAGGTCGTCGCGGAATCTTATTTATTGATTTCAAAATTCATGGCAGTGATTTTATTCGGGATCAAACTTACGCTGGCCCCTATTCTCCTAAAAAACACATAGCCGAAAAAGCAGGTTTTGGAATCAATGGATGGGGAAATCTGTCAAGCAACAATTACCGCATCATGAGATACGACATGGTGCTTCTATGGCTTGCTGAATGCGAAGTAGAATTAGGAAATCTACAGCACGCACGCGAGTTGGTTAATCAAATAAGAACTAGGGCTGCAAATCCGGCAGGTTTTGTTCCAAAAGCGATTCAGGGGCCTGCATCCAGAGATGACTACAGCATTGCCAAAGATGCAAGTGGAAACGCAATTCCAGCCGCAAATTATGTTATAAAAACGTATGATGCAGCTTGGACAGACGCAGCTGCCGCAAGAAAAGCAGTACGTATGGAAAACAGACTTGAGTTTGCCATGGAAGGCCACCGTTTCTTTGACCTGCAAAGATGGGGCGTTTCGGCAGAGGTACTTAATGCATATTTAGCAAAAGAAGGCACAAAAAGAACCTACCTTTCAGGTGCCACCTTTAAGAAAAATAAAAATGAGTATTTCCCGATACCGCAACAAGCTATCGATCGATCATTTAAAGAAGGTACTGCAACCCTTAAGCAAGATCCTGCTTATTAAAAGATCATAATTAATTATATAAAACGCCTCGAAAATAGCAATACTTTCGAGGCGTTTTTTTATGGGCAAGAAAAAATCAAATGATGATTTTAATCCGTTTTTTGATTTTGCCTGACGAGTATCTAACCAGAGATAAAAAAGAACGAATAATTTTTTAAAATAATTTGCAATATTATTTAAAACGAGATCTATAAAATGAGTTAATACGAATTATTCAAATTATCTTATTTAAATCTATTCGCGATTTATCGGAAAGAAAGGGAATAAATTAGAATTATGCTGAGCTATATAAGGGTAATCTATCTGGCCATTTAATGAGAATAACAAAAGCAATATCGTTTAGTTGAGCAATTTTTCAAAACGTCAACCTTAATCCCTCTCCCCTTCGATAAACTCAGGGTAAACGTAAGAGGGTATATGGACGCTTAACTAAACGACATTGATAGCTAAAGTTTAATTGACTTTTAAACTGATTGGTGATAACCTAAACTACATAAAAGAGAAGCATTTTGGGGTCGGAAAAGAATTTCTGGTAAATAAGTAGGGTTAAGTTATCAGATTGCCGGGAAATTTTGAACCGTCTCAATTTCAAACTACTATTCGAAAAGTAGTACCTACTCCAGGCTGCGAATCATACACATAAAGCCGGCCTTTGTGATAGGTTTCGATTATTCTTTTTGCCAAGGTAAGTCCTAATCCCCATCCCCGTTTTTTGGTGGAATATCCGGCATTAAACACTTTCCGGAAATTAGATTTCGGTATACCCTTACCAGTGTCTTTAATATCTATGATTGTTTTTCCTTTGCTGTTTTCTGAAATACTGACAAATAACTCCCCAACTCCCTCCATAGCATCAACCGCATTTTTGCATAAATTCTCAATTACCCATTCAAACAAGTGTCGGTTTATTTTTACCATCTTTTCATGCGATAGCTGATTGTTAAAATGCCATTTTATTTTGGTGGAAATTCGGCGATGCAGGTAATTGGTGGTTTGTTCCAATACTTCGGCAATGTTTTCTTCTTTCATTGCCGGCACCGATCCGATATTAGAAAAGCGGGTGGTTATTGTTTCCAATCGGTAAACATCTTTTTCCATTTCATCGCCTATTCCCTGATCAAAATTTTCGTCAGCACGCAAAACTTCGATCCAACCCAATAATCCCGAAATAGGCGTTCCCAATTGATGGGCAGTTTCTTTTGCCAGTCCCACCCAAACGCGGTTTTGCTCCGCCCTTCGTGACGAACTATAAGCAATAAAAGCCAGCAAACCGAATATAAAAAATGTTCCTAAAATAATAAAAGGGAAAAACCGCAATTGCTTAAGAGTAATGGAATTAGAATAATATACATACGCCTTTTCAGCACCCATATCCACCTCAATAGGCGGATGCTCGTCCGACATTTCGGCAATTTTGAGATATAGAAAATCCTTTTTCTCCTCTGCCGTCATAGCATTGGTGCTATCCGCTATCTCCGGAATATTTTCACTGATATTTGGCTCCCCATTGATCACTAAAATGGTAGGAATGGTTTCATTTGCTTCCAGTAGTTCTTGCACAAATGTGTAGTCACAATCGCTTTCCAGGCTTTTTTCAAGAAAAAACCGAATACTTTCAGCATAAAGGGTGGCGTATTTTTTTTCCCTGTCTTCAAGTGCTTTTCCGAGCAAATTAAAATAATACAACACTCCGGCTCCGATAATCAAGAGCAAACTAATAACCACAATCCGCCATCCAGATAGCTCATTATAGATATTAAAAAATACGCGGTTAGATGCCATTTATAGTTTTTAAGTAGAAGAATTAATCTTTTTTGCTAAACCCAACGTTTATAAACCGACTAACGTCTATAATTCGGCACTCATTTTGTATTTCTCTTATAATAATGAATACAAACCGTGTTTATTTAGATTTATTCTAAATTCAATTATGTGACTTTTGTCATAACAAATATATATGCTTATCAACGTAAATTTGCAAACGATTTAGAAGAACATGTACGGACAACTAAAAGCCATATCGATATCCTACAAAAATGCTCCTTTGAGCATCAGGGAAAAAATTGCACTTAACGAAGATGAATGCAAAGCACTAATGCTTAAAATTCGGGAAGTCTTTGATATTGCAGAAGTAGTAATTCTAAGTACTTGTAACCGTACAGAGATTTATTTTATATCCGATACAGATAAGACCAAAGAATTGGTTGGTTTATTGGCTTCTTTTAAAGGCAGCACTTCTGGCGAACTATTGCAATATGCTGATCTGATTACCGTGGAACAAAAAGCATTAAGTTATCTTTTTGAAGTGGGCACAGGTTTGCATTCCCAGGTAATTGGTGATTTGCAGATTCCAAATCAGATTAAAAATGCCTATCAATGGTCGGCAGATATTCAAATGGCCGGGCCTTATATACACCGATTGCTACACACTGTATTTTTCTTGAATAAACGTGTGGTGCAGGAAACAGCTTTTCGTGATGGAGCAGCAAGTACATCTTATGCAGCCGTTGACACCATTGAAACTTTCCTCCCCTTACTTAAAGAACCTAAGATTTTAGTTTTGGGCCTGGGTGAATTAGGACGCGATGTAATCAAAACCCTGGTACATAAAGGTTATAAAAACTTTACCGTTTGTAACCGTACTATCGAGAAAGCACAAGCACTTTCCAATGAAATTGGCTGTGAAATACTTTCTTTCGAGAATCTGGAATCCAATATTCGTAATTACGATATCGTGATATCTTCCATTATGGCACCGGAGCCGGTAATAAGCCGCAGTATGCTGGAAAATTCAGCGATGAAATCGGTGAAATATTTTGTAGACCTCTCTATTCCACGCAGTATAGATCCTGAAATTGAGAAAATACCTGGAATGGTGGTTTTTGATTTAGATGAAATACAACAGAAAGCCAATGAAGCTTTGGAAAAACGCAGAAATGCTATTCCTGATGTAAAAAACATCATTGCCGAAACGGTGAATGATTTCAGCGATTGGAGCAACCAAATGATTGTTTCACCAACTATTCAGAAACTGAAAAATGCTTTAGAGCAAATCAGAAAAGAAGAGATGGCCCGCTATATGAAATCACTTTCAGAAGAAGAGGCTATCAAAATGGATAAAATAACCAGTAGCATGATGCAGAAAATCATGAAGCTGCCCGTACTACAACTCAAAGCCGCTTGCAAACGCGGCGAAGCTGAAACACTTATCGATGTGTTGAACGACCTTTTCGATCTGGAAAAGGTAGAAGCTTAACAATTAATTTTATTTGAAAGTATAAAATAGTCCGATTCCGCTTTTATTCGACAAGCTCCCATTTAATGAAATTTGGGTCACATCCTGAATTTTAGAAAATGATAAGTTTCCCTGACCGGTTTCCCCTGTAAGCATAAAATTTTGGCCGAAATGATACATAAATCGTAAAGGATGGATATTGGCATTTAAACTAAGACCGTAAACATCCCCGCCGAAATGTCCATTAATATTTCCTCCAAAAGCGGGAGCGAAATAAAATTTATCCGCAATAGTTATGAATTTACCGTATTCCATATCCGGACCAAGCATCCAGTTGGCATCGGATTGCCGGCCGGTGCTATTCAGATTAGTTATCCCGAAGTTTCCTCCAACCGACAGATAAGTATTATTTTGACGAATTTTACCGTAAAGATTATTCAGATTGGTGGTATAATTGGTACCACTTTCGCCTACAGAAAGTAAATTAAAATTAATATTGCCACTAATAATTTTTCTTCCAGGTAAATCTTGTGAGAAAATCGTTGTATTAAAAAGTAAAAGCAAAAACAGGGTAATTTGGTAGATTTTGAGCATATTCCTATTTATATTTTGAATCAAGAAGATAATATATTTAGTTTAAGAGATTCTTTTATTCTAAAGGTTCAATTGCATGATTTCTCCTAAAATTATATTAAATAACGGTATCGAAATCCCTCAGGTAGGCCTCGGGGTTTTTGAAGAAGATTTTGATATAAGCAAAACCAAAGAAGCAGTGAAATATGCTTTGGAAGTGGGCTACCGGCATATAGATACAGCTGCCGTTTATCAGAATGAAGAAGAAGTAGGAAAAGCTTTGAAAGAAACTACGGTGCCAAGAAATGAGATTTTTGTAACTACCAAAGTATGGAATTCGGAACAGGGTTATGACTCCACTTTACGTGCATATGAAAACAGCCTGAAAAGCTTGCAACTGGATTATATTGATTTATATCTTGTCCATTGGCCGGTAAAAAACAAACGAAAAGACACCTGGAAAGCCCTAGAAAAAATTTACGAGGAAAAAAGGGTAAGGGCAATTGGTATTTCCAACTACCTGGTGCCACATCTGGAAGAATTAAGCACCTATGCCCATATTATTCCTGCAGTAAACCAAATTGAATTTACTCCCTATTGCAATGAAAAGGATACACTTGACTGGTGCAGAAAAAACGGCATTGCCCTCGAAAGTTATTCACCATTAGTACGTGGCCTAAAAAGAAACGACCCGCCTTTGTTAAAACTGGCAGAAAAATACGGGAAATCAACTTTCCAGATATTGATCCGCTGGGCGGTAGATCAGGGGGTAATTACCATTCCCAAAAGCAGCTCTCCAAATCGAATTTCCAACAACTTTGAAGTTTTTGATTTCTGTTTAAATGAATCAGATTTAGAAAGTCTAAGCCACTTACACGATGGCACACGAGTTGCTGACGATCCTATGGATTATTTGTAAGACTTTTTGATATGATTAATATCATTTTTTGAGGCATTCAGAAAATATAATTTTGACTCAAAATAGTGATAAATGGAATCAGTAACTGAAAAAGAAAAAATTAAATATATTTTAATTGAAGAAAATGGAACATTTTCAAACAAAATAGTTTGGATTAACCGGATTTCACTTTTCGTAGTTTTCTTTTGGTTCGGTTTCTTAAAAATTGTTGGCCTTTCCCCTGCTGAATCTCTGGTTACTCATTTGCATGAAGTTACTATTTATTCTGCGATATCTATAAATGATTTTTTAATCATTCTGGGTATAATTGAATGTACTATAGGTCTTTTATGGTTGATTCCTAAGTATACAAATATAGCTTTTGTCATATTCATTTTACACATGATAAGCACCTTTTTACCTTTGCTCTTCTTACGTACTGAAACCTGGCAAAATACCTTTGTGCTTACATTAACTGGTCAATATATTATCAAAAATCTCGTTTTAATCGCCAGTGCGTCTACAATTTGGGCCTGTATGAAGAAAAATTAGGCTTTATGGATTTGTTCCTTATTAATTAAAAATAAATATTATTTAACTTGCCACAATATCAACCCTGGCAAATGAAAAAAATATATTTTTTGTTACCGGTAATTTTAATTACTGCCTGCTCTCCCCTAAAAAAATATGCCGATACCCGCTCACCCTGGGAAACCGAAGTGCAAAAACTGGAGCAATTAGATCAACAAGAAAGTTACCCGGACGATGCCATTTTGTTTTTGGGCAGTTCAAGCATCAGACTCTGGAAAAACATCAAAGAAGACATGGCTCCATACACGCCCATAAGACGTGGATACGGTGGGGCACATTTTACTGACCTTATACATTTCACCGATCGTCTTTCTGATCCACATAAATTTCAGGCTATAGTGCTTTTTGTTGCGAATGACATCACAGGTGGCGACAAAGACCTGGAGCCAAAAGAAGTAGAAAGTTTGTTTAAATTTTTCATAAAACAAGTAAGAGCAAAACATCCCATTACCCCCGTTTTTTACATTCAGGTTACACCCACAAATAGCCGATGGACTGTTTGGGATAAAATACAAGAAGGAAATAACCTGATTAAGAACTACTGCCAAAAACACGATAATTTGTATTTCATTGAAACAGCTGAAAACTATTTAGGAGCAGATGGTAAACCAATCGCCGATTTATTCATTCAGGATCAGCTACATATGAAGCAGGCCGGTTACGATATCTGGAAAAGAGTAATTAAAGCTGAGCTGGATAAGGTTTTAAAAAAATAATAAACAAGTAATTAAAATGAATTTAAAATACGCTTTTACGTTTCTGTTTTCAGGATTGATACTTACGCTGGTATCTTGTCAGGAAAAATCCAATGATCAGCAGCAGCAAGTTGAAACACCTGTTAAAGATATTTCTTTGTTTGTAGGCACCTATACCAAAAAAGGTAGCGAAGGTATCTATTATTATAAGTTTAATCCTAAGACCGGCGAAAGCAGGCAAGTCGCGATAGGAACCGATATTGAAAATCCATCGTTTCTCGCACTTTCCGCCGATGGTAAGTATTTGTATTCAGTTTCCGAAGCCGATGGTATCGGTGTGGTGGCATTTGCTGTTACCGATAGCTCCCTGATTAAAATAAATCAGGCAAAAGGTGCCGGAGGCTGCTACATAGCCATCGATAAAACAGGAAAATGGGCCATTACAGGAAATTACGGTGACGGCAGTCTTTCTGTATATCCTATTCTGGCAGATGGAAGTATCGGAGAATCTGTACAGACCGTAAAACACACAGGATCAGGACCAAATAAAGAACGCCAGGGTGCTCCACATGTGCATTCGGTTAATTTTTCACCTAACAATAAAGATGTTTTTGTGCCGGATCTGGGCATAGACAAAGTGATGGCTTATCGGTTTAATGACAGCACCGGAATACTTACTGAAGGAAATTCTATCGCCGTAACGCCCGGCTCTGGCCCTCGTCATTTCACATTTTCTCCTGATGAAAAGCATGCTTATGTAATTCAGGAACTTACCAATAAGGTGACAGCATTTAACTACAAGGATGGCAATCTGGAAGCGATTGAAGAAGTGAGCACCTTACCCGAAGGTTTCGACGATAAATCTTTCTGTGCCGATATTCACATTTCTCCCGATGGTAAATTCCTGTATGGCTCCAATCGTTACCACGACACTATAGTGGTCTTCGAAATAGACCCGGCAACAGGAAAATTAACACAAGTAAGTCACCACAGTGTGATGGGTGCCGTACCCAGAAATTTTGCCTTAACTCCAGATGGCAAAAAAATACTCGTTGCTAATCAGGATACCGACAATATTGTAATTTTTGATCGCGATGAAAAAACCGGAAAAATTTCACCGACAGGTCAGGAAATTAAGGTTTCTATGCCGGTTTGTTTGGTTTGGGGGAATTGAAAATTGATTAATTCTTTCAAAGAAACCCTTACAGTGGCACATTTTTAGCCTAATTTTGTCGTTGTGAATGTGTGGCGAAAAAAATGCCAAGTACGGATGAAGTTCAGATACCTGCTTTTAATACCTTTTTTACAATCCTGTTTCTTGTTTGATGGGCCGGATCCGGTAGTACCACCTGTGGTTAAAGAAGACCTTCTTCCGGAATTTACCCAAACTCCTGATGTATTTCCTATTCAAAGAGGTTTGATTGACGAGGCTTCCGGTATAACTGCATCTATTTCAATGCCAGGCAATATCTGGGTAGAACAAGATGGAAATACCCCTTCAGAAATCTATTTAATAAATAATTCAGGACAATATTTAGGGGCTTTTCCAATCCCTTTTTTCAATAGAGATTGGGAAGATATAGCCATGGGACCAGGACCTGAAACAGGAGCCAACTACATTTATCTGGCTGAAACAGGTGATAATGCCGAAAATTACGAATATTACAAAGTTTACCGGTTTAAAGAACCTGCAAGTCTACAAGAAAAAAATACCCTATTTGAAACCATTTCATTTCGGTATCCGGATACAAAAAGCTACGACACAGAGGCAATGCTAATAGATCCTGCCACAAAAGATATATACCTTATCACGAAACGACAATTTAATGTTAACGTGTTTCGTATTGCCTATCCGCAAAGTACTACTGATCTTAATACGGCCGAGTTTTTGGGTGCAATACCTTATACCATAATTACTGCGGCTGATATCTCGCCTGATGGTACAGAAATTTTGCTAAAAAATTACGATGCCGTGTATTTTTGGCGTAGAAAAAAGGATGAAACAATCATACAAGCTTTATCCCGAACCCGG
Organism: Jiulongibacter sp.; assembly: GCA_024645245.1. Lineage (GTDB taxonomy): Bacteria > Bacteroidota > Bacteroidia > Cytophagales > Spirosomataceae > JAHEBN01. The sequence continues at coordinate 10,135 of JAHEBN010000021.1, forward strand.
GATGTGGGCCCGCCTTACCAACACGAAGAGCAAGGTGAAGCCATATGCTTCGATATCCATCAAAAAGGATTTTACACACTAAGTGAAATCGGACAAAGTAATGGTGTATCGCTATATTATTACGGTAAAAAGATCATTGATTAGCCAAACATTTTTCCCAAGCGGCCTGCACCCTGAAGCTTATTCATTTTCTTCATCATCTTACGCATCTGGTCAAACTGCTTAAGCAGATTATTTACCTGTTGGATACTGGTACCACTTCCGTTGGCAATTCGCTTTCTACGGCTACCGTCTATTAAATCCGGATTTTCACGCTCTTTGGGGGTCATAGATTGTATAACAGCCTCGATAGGCTTGAAGGAATCGTTACTAATATCTAAATCTTTGATTTGGGAACCCACACCGGGTAACATCCCCATCAGGTCTTTTACATTACCCATTTTCTTTATTTGCTGCAATTGGCCCAGAAAATCATTGAGGTCGAATTTATTCTCCCTCATTTTTTTATTCAGTCTCTTGGCCTCGTCTTCATCATATGCTTGCTGAGCCCGCTCTACCAGGGAAATCACATCACCCATACCCAGAATCCGGCTCGCCATACGATCGGGATAGAAAATATCCAGATCTTCCATTTTCTCACCAGTACTGATAAACTTAATGGGCTTATCTACCACCGCTTTTACAGAAAGAGCCGCTCCACCGCGAGAGTCACCATCGAGTTTGGTTAGTACAACTCCATCAAAATTCAGGCGTTCGTTGAAAGTTTTGGCCGTATTTACAGCATCCTGACCGGTCATGGAATCGACCACAAACAAAATTTCGGAAGGACTGATAGCTTTTTTAATATCTTCAACTTCCCGCATCATCACTTCGTCTACAGCCAATCGACCAGCCGTATCGACAATAACGATGCTTTTGCCCTTAGTTTTGGCTTCTTTTATTGCATTTTGTGCAATTTCCACAGCATTTTTGCTTTCAGGCTCGGCATATACATCCACGCCAATTTGCTCGCCCAAAACCTGTAACTGCATTATCGCAGCTGGGCGGTATATATCAGCAGCCACTAGCATTACCTGTTTGCCTTGCTTTTTCAGGTAAGAAGCAAATTTGCCGGAAAAAGTGGTTTTACCCGAACCTTGTAAACCCGCTATCAGAATCACAGCCGGTGTTCCTTTCAGATTTATTCCTTCGGCTTTACCACCCATAAGGGTAGTTAATTCTTCCTGTACAATTTTAGTAAATAATTGCCCGGGCTCCACGGCAATATTGATTTTGCGATCAAGTGCTTCCTGCTTTACCCGGTCGGTTACATCCTTGGCTACTTTATAGTTTACGTCGGCATCCATCAATGCACGGCGAATTTCTTTAACTGTGGTGGCGATATTGACATCTGTAATGCGGCCCTGACCTTTCAGGGTACGAAAAGCCCCATTCAACTTATCCTGTAAACTCTCAAACATAAAAATGCAGTGTTGTAAAAATTAGGCCGCAATTTAGCTATTCTACCGCAGAATGCGAACATAAAATAAAACAAACAGCCCTGCATCTGAAAAGATACAGGGCTGCTACAAAGGTTTATGCGGAGATTATTTTTTGTTTAAATTTAACTGAGCAATATCCATGGTATTATTTACTTAAGGAAACCGCCGATCTGTTTACACTTGTTGCTATTTCGAAAGGTTTCGAAACCGACTCAGATCCCGACTCCATCACGAAGGTATACTTACCATCGGGTAATGAAGAAAGATCAAACACTTTTACAAATGCACCGTCATTGTAATACTCTGAATACAGCACATTACCGCTATTATCTTTGATAGTTAAATATGTTTTTTTCTGCAAGTTGGTTGCAGTCAATTTAAATTTCAATCCTTCAAGCGTTTTCACATCCAAATCTGAATTTACCAGATTCACAATAGCCATCCCATCTGACGCTACCGAAACATTAGCAACTGATACTCCCATCAGTAAAGCCATTAACACAATTGATTTTTTCATAATTTTCTTTGTTTGTTTTCTTTGGAAAAATTTTAATTTGATTTTGAAAATTTCTTGGTTTTTTACCTTTCTATTTTCACTTCCGCTGAAAACCTTTGTCGCTGCAAACATATACAGAATGCACAATACAAGTCAATTAAGAAATTGTTAAGCCCAAAAGTTCTTCTCACGATCCTAGCAAATTCACGGAATAGTACCATGAATAGAATAATTATACAAGAAGTACTTTATTTTATCCAATGAAAATATAAGATACTCACAAACAAGGTATTAGTGAGTAATCAAGAAAAAGATAGGATAAGGGAAACAAAGTATCCAATTCGTTTAAAGAATAGTGCAATTTGGTTTTTTGGGCAAAAAAAATCCCACGGCTTTTGACCGTGGGAAATAGCTAAAATTTTATAAAAATCAGATCAAACCTTCGCAACGATTGATACAATTTAAGTCTTCGAATGCTACTTTTAATCGGGCAACCATGCTTTCTTCTCCCTTACGTAACCAAACTCTTGGATCGTAATACTTCTTATTTGGAGAATCAGGTCCTTCCGGATTACCCAATTGTGTTTGCAAATACGCCTCTTTTGCCTGATAGTATTTTAAAATACCTTCCCAGGTACTCCATTGCATATCGGTATCTATATTCATTTTTACAGCACCGTAATCAATTGCCTCCCGAATTTCGGCTCTTGACGAACCCGAACCACCGTGGAATACGAAATTCACAGGCAAATCACCAGTGCCGAATTTCTCTTTGATGTAATCCTGCGAATTCTTAAGTATTTTAGGCTGAAGCGAAACATTGCCCGGCTTGTAAACACCATGTACATTGCCAAATGCAGCCGCAACAGTAAAGTTTGGTGAAATTTTATTCAACTCCTCATATACATACGCCACTTCAGAAGGCTGCGTATACAATTTCGAGCTATCTACATCTGAATTATCCACGCCATCTTCTTCACCACCCGTAATACCCAATTCGATTTCCAGCGTCATTCCCATTTTGGCCATTCTTTCCAGGTATTTGGCACAAATCTCAATGTTTTCTTCCAAAGGTTCTTCCGAAAGGTCAATCATATGTGAGCTAAACAATGGCTTACCATGTTGCTCAAAATATTTTTCACCCGCATCTAACAAACCGTCGATCCAAGGTAAAAGTTTTTTGGCACAGTGATCGGTGTGCAATACTACCGGAATTCCGTACATTTCAGCCATTTGATGAACATGCATAGCCCCGGAAATAGATCCGGCGATTGCTGCCTTTTGACCATCATTCGGTAAACTTTTTCCTGCATAAAATACACCACCACCATTTGAAAACTGAATAATTACAGGTGAGTTAACCGACTTGGCGGTTTCCATTACGGCATTTACCGAATTAGTACCTACCACATTTACAGCTGGTAATGCAAAATTATTTTCGTTAGCAAAACGAAGCAATTGATTGAGGGCTTCACCCGTAACTACACCTGGCTTGATCAAAGATTGACTCATGAATTTTATGTTTTGTATTTAAAATAGAATAAGTTTAACTATTGTCTGATGAATCTGTGGAACTGCTGAAAATGAGCACAAAAGTACAATTTTGAAGTAAAATTACCTAGATCAGGAACAATTCTTTCACCAAACAATTTAAGAGAAAAGAAATTAAAATTGGCTTACTTTTCGGATTGTTTCTTAAGAAAGCGGTAAAACTCAATTTTATCTTTAGTTAAATCTTCTGCTGCAATGGAAAGTACTTTCCGTGATATCGAAAAAATATTTTCCCTAACAAAAATGTCAGCTTCTATATATCCCCCATTTTTAAATACTTCTCTTATCATCCAGCCCACAGCCTTTTGAAGTATATCCTGTTTTTCATCCAGCAGCAAGCCGCAAATTTTCAAAGCATCGGAATAGTCTCTGTTTTTTATAAATGTCCAGGTGGAAACTACAGCAATTCTTTTGATCCAGATCGATTCCTTTTTTGCCAATTCAAATAATACATCCCTAGGTCGACTCAATAAATAATCGCCCAGAATATCCCGGCAGGAGGTATCTACCAAATCCCAATTGTTTACAAATTCTATGTGTTCAAGATAAAAATAGACATATGGTTCAGGATTTGATTTCCTGTTTTTACGGTATTGTTTCACCAGAATTATCAATCCCGCCATCCGGTATTCGTGTATTTCACTTTGAAGTAGTAGAGAAATTTCATCCAAAGGAATACTAAAGAAAGGTTTAATCAATTCACGTAACTTACTCACCTTTAAGCCAATAAACACATCACCTTCGGCATATTCTCCTTTACGGGTTTTAAAAAAACGCTGCATAGCTTCCTTATCGGCAGCATTGGCATTTTGATTTAATAGCTCAGTAAGTTTCGTATTCATTTAATGGGATAACATTTTGATTTAAGGCTTAAATCAGAAAATTTTGAACCTAAGCTAATGAATTTTGTTTTTTTGAAAAGCAAAAACCTTTTAAAGCTAATATTTTGAGTCAAAAAATAGGATTACTGATAGGTACTAACAGACCGGAAGCCATGTCGCTGGAAATGGCCGGCTATTATGAGAATAAATTAATAAGTTCAGGAGCTGAAATTATCAAAATTGATTTATCCAAATTACCCCCTGACTTTGCGTTTTCGGCCTTATATCACAATAAAGGCAAGCACGAAGATTTCAACCTATTTCAGGAAAGCCTGGACTCTGTGGATAAACTTATTTTTTTTGTTCCGGAGTACAATGGTTCATTCCCCGGGGTATTGAAAACCTTTATTGATGGATTACGATTTCCCGACTCTTTTCGTGATAAAAAAATAGCATTGGTAGGTTTAGCAAATGGTGTTCAGGGAAATGCAATTGGTCTGAGTCATATCGGCGACATATTGAGTTATATGGGAGCCAACGTAATGGGACTAAGAGTAAAATTGGGCGAAATAAGTAAGCATTTCGATGGTAAAGAACTGTCGCACCCAATGTATGACCAATTTATAAATACACAAATTGAGAAATTTCTAAATTTTTGAAATGAAACAGAAAATCCAGATAGATATCGTGTCGGATGTAGCCTGTCCGTGGTGTTATGTAGGAAAGAAAAGGCTGGAAAAGGCTCTTCTGAATTTACCGGAAGTAGAAGCTGAAATTAGCTGGCAACCCTTTCAGCTTGATCCCACTATTCCGGAAGAAGGACGACTTTTAAAAGAATATTACGAGGCTAAATTTGGCGGAGAAGATCAGGTGATCCGTATTCATGAAAAGATGGAGTCGGTGGGAGAAATGGAAGGAATTGCATTTGATTTTTCTAAAATGAAATACACCATGAATACCCTGTCACTGCATACTTTGATGCTGCAAGCAGATAAAGAAGGTTTTAAGAGTGAATTAAAAGAAAGGTTTTTTAAAGCCTATTTTGAAGATGCCATTAATCTCAATTTATCGGAAAATCTGGAAAAAATAATGGGAGAATTCAGCTGGAGACCTGAGAAAACGCAAGAAATACTGGGGGACGAAGCTTTAAAACAAGAAGTTAAAAAAACAATTGCTTTCTACCAGTCAATGGGCGTAACCGGCGTTCCTTTTTTTATTTTTAATAAAAAGTATGCTTTTAGCGGAGCTCAGCCGCCAAAAGTAATTGTGGATACTATTCAAAATATTTTGAAAGAAGAAGCCGAAAAACAAGAGACGATTTTGGAAGGAGAATCTTGCGATATAGCAAGCGGCGAATGTTAACTCCGGCTTTTTACTGACATTATAAAAAAACCTGACCAAAAGCCAGGTTTTTTTTTTGTAGCCCCGGGCAGAATCGAACTGCCACCAGAGGTACCGGAAACCTCCGTTCTATCCATTAAACTACAGGGCCAAAATATATAAGAACTAAATTACTTCTAAAAATCGAACTGCAAACAGTGGTACCGGAAATCCCCGGGGGCGGCCATCCGTTTCTATCCATTAAACTACAAGGCCAAAATATATAAGAACTAAATTACTCCCAGAGAAAGAATAACATTAACAAAATTTCTGTTTCACCATTTTGAAAAGAAAATCAGCTAAACTTCTTAAAGTTCTTTTATAAATAAAACCGGATGCAAAAGTAGTTTTAAATTTGGAAACCAAAAAGCACGAATTTGAAGTATTTTGGACTTAAAAAAGCATATTAATAGAAAATATTTAAAGAATTTGATGCAGTTGTTTACCACAATTCTATATTGAAAGCCAATCCTATTTTTTATTTTTCGGTCAAATCCAAAACATTAAATTTACTACTTTTGTTGGATAAATAATTCTATACCACTCAGGACACTCATTTATCAATGAAAAAACATTTATCCCTGCTTTTATTTCTGATTTCCACAATTTCTTTTGCACAATTAGAAACCGGTTTTCAAAACACCTTAGTTAATAGCTCCTTTGAATATCCGGTAGGAATTACTTTTGACCATAATAACCGTGCATATGTATGGGAAAAACGAGGTAAGTTATGGATAATGGAGAATGGGGTAAAACAAGCCAATCCGGTAATAGATATATCTGATGAAGTCGCTGATTATGGAGATTTAGGTCTTTTAGGTGTTGTACTTCATCCCAATTTCAATGTCAATGGCTATATATACCTCGACTATGTGGTAGATAGATACTATCTTTTTCATTCGGGCGACGCTAATTATAATCCAGCCACAACTCAACAAGGTGCAACTATTTCACGCATAACAAGATATAAATTAGATGCTTCAAATAATTTTAATTCGATAGTACCAAATAGCAGGTTTATTTTACTGGGTGAAACTCCTTCCACAGGTGTACCAGAAACCGGAAAATGGCATGCCGGAGGAACTTTGATATTTGGACAAGACGGTACCTTGCTGGCAAGCTATGGCGACGGTACCGGTGCTGAGGATTATCAGGATCAGGCGGTAGCAGATGGTATTATTCCGCTTACTCACAAAATAGATAATTACCGGCCACAGCTATTAGAATCAATGAATGGAAAGATTTTGCGACTTGATCCCATCACGGGTGATGGACTTTCATCAAATCCATTTTACGAACCTGACAATCCCAGATCGGCCAAATCCCGGATTTGGGCCATGGGTTTTCGAAATCCATTTAGAATACTTCTAAAGCCGGAAACTGGTCAGCATTCGCCCAGTTTAGGCCAACCAGGCACTATTTACGTCGGAGATGTAGGTAATAATACTTACGAAGAAATAAACGTAATTACTACACCAGGAAAAAATTATGGATGGCCGATTTACGAAGGCTTTAGTTTTATTCCATTTCCCGGAAACCCGAATAATAATTTTTCAATAATTCACGAAAAGCCAAACATTCAATATAGGGCAGGTACTACAACAAAAGGTAAAATTGGTGGCGTAGAGGTTAGTATAGGTACTCCCCAATTTGCAGGAAACAGCCTGACAGGAAATAGTACAGTAGGTGGCGTATGGTATACAGGCTCATCATTCCCGGCCAATTATCATGATTCATACATTGCGGCGGATTATACCCCCGGATTTATAAATTCTATAAATTTTAATTCCGGAGATGAACCATTTAGGATAAACAGAATCTTAAACACTGCAGGAAATGTAGTAGGCACGGCATTCAATGCAACCGAAGATGCCATATATTTTACACAATTTCCCAATGGCGGTGGGCATGGCGAAATAAGAAAAATCACTTACGAGCCTACTGGAAATATTGCACCAAAAGCCGAGTTTACATATAGTCCCGTCTATGGTAATACTCCACTTGTAGTAAATTTTGATGCCAGTACATCAACAGACCCGGAAAATGGCCCATTGACTTATTCCTGGCTATTTGGCTCTACCAGTGGAAGTGGTGTAAATCCCCAATTTACTTTTACCGGAACAAACGGTGTACCTCAAAAAGTAAAAACCAAGCTAACTGTAACCGACAATGGAGGAAAAACAGATACAATAAGTTATTATATTTCTTTAAATAATACTCCACCACAAATTCTAAGTACAAGTATTTCAGCAATTGATACATTCACCAATGACAATAATTTTGTGGTAAACCTAAATGCAAATATTATTGATAATGAGCAAACAGCTCAACAATTAAGCTATCAGTGGCAGCAAATACTTCACCACAATGATCATATTCATATAGACTACTCCACAAACAATTTACAGGAAAGTGTACCTTTATATAGTGTACCTTGTGATGGAAACATTTATTTTTATGAACTCAAACTTACTGTAGACGATGGCTTTGGCCTCAAGGATGTTTATAGCAAATATATTTATCCCGATTGCAATTCAGGTAATTCACCACCTACCGAGCCGGTTTTGTCTGTTGCCTTTTTAGATAGTAAAAGATTCAAATTAAAATGGGAACCTGCTACTGATGCCGATGGAATTATATCTTATGAAGTATTTGTAAACAATCAGTCAAAAGGAATCTTTGCGTCTTCTGTCCTTAATTATACATTAATTAGTCCGACTGACATTACTGGTGTTGAATATGAAGCTTATATTCTGGCGAAAGATAACTTAGGAGCCACCACACCCAGTAGTATAATCAAATTTAAACTAAACCAAAGTTTTCCTTGTCAAAGTCAGGTTTATTTATCCAATTTAGTACCTACCAGTTCAACAAACGGATACGGACCGGTAGAATTTGACCAAACTAATGGTGGGCCAAATGCCAACGACGGAAGTACTATAATGTTGGACGGAATAAGCTATCCAAAAGGAATTGGAATGCATGCCGATGCTTCTGTGAATTATACATTAGGCGGGAACTACACTACTTTTTATTCCAAAGTCGGTATTCCAGACAATAATGGAAGTTATGGTGATGTAATTTTTAAAGTTTTTGCCGAAAACATTGAGGTTTACAATTCAGGTAGCATAAAAGGTACAGATCTGTCAAAAACAATCAATTTGAATATTTCAGGTGTCAATCTGCTAAGGTTAGAGGTAAATTCGAATGGAAATACCTCAGGCGACCACGCCGTTTGGGGGGGTACTTCACTTACAAGTTGTGGTAATACCAACGTAAACCCACCTACGGAAATTGGCAATTTGACCATTGTAAACTCTACCACTAAAAATGAATTGCTATGGTCGGCAACTTCTGATGATATTACTACTACCATTTATTATGAAATTGTTTTGGATGGTCAGATATTAGACACTATAAGTCAAACCACATTTACCCTTCCAGATCTTGCTGTCGGGCAACACGTGGTTCATATTCAAGCCTTTGATGGTAATAACAACACCACTGCTTCGAAAAAAATAAACATAGAGATTTTAGAGTGTCCGGAACATTTGGATTTTGAAAAAATAACAGATGATCTGTTAAATCAGGAAAAAGAATTCAAGGCAGAACATACTATAGAAGCCACAAATGTATTGGAAGGGCCATCTAGCCGTATAAAATACAGGGCTGAAGAGCATATTCAACTTAATCCTGGTTTTGAAATAAAAGATCAGGGTTATTTTGAAGCTACAATAGGAGCTTGTGAAAATTAAGTAGAAACTACTTTATATTCCAAAAAGTGCTTTTAGTTCTGATGCTTCTGAAGGTTGCATTCTACCGGCAAGTACAAGACGAAGTTGTCTTCTTCTTAACGCCCCGGCATAATATTCTTTTTCTTCATCTGTTTCAGGAATTAATTCGGGAACCTCAACAGGTCTCCTACTCTTATCTACCGCCACAAAAGTCAGGTAAGCTTTATTTGTATTACTTTTTTCGCCGGCCGGAATATTTTCGGAAAACACATTAACCACAACTTCCATGGAGGAATTAAACGCACGGGTAACTTTGGCTTCCAGACTCACTACATTTCCCAGAGGAATAGATTCTACAAAAGACACATTATCCACCGATGCCGTAACTACTATCCGATTTGAATGCTTTTGTGCTGAAATTGCCCCGACAATGTCCATCATCCGCATCAGGTTTCCTCCCATCAGGTACCCAAGTGTATTGGTATCATTTGGCATAACCATTTCGGTCATTATGGTTAGAGATCCTGAAGCTTTTTTTATTTTTGGCATAATATTAAATGTATCTAACTAGAAGACTTACGAATTTCTAATAAAATGTTTTTAAAAATTTGACTCTAAATTCGTGCAAAGATTTATTAACTTCGGTATTATTGATCATTTTTTAAAATAATTTTTGAGCCCGCTAATGATTACAAAAGAATGATTAAATGATGCGAAAGGAATTAAACTTCATGTAATGACCTTAAATCCCGATAATTTTGATCCGTCTCAAAACTGAATTCTAAAATGCGATATTTACTGTTAGTAATTATTTTTATTATATCCTTTTTAGGCATCTGGCTGGGAATATATCATTTCAAAGGCTATTCTATTATTCCCGGATCACACTACCCAATATTTTCGGATCTAATGACATTGACTTATTCTGTGGATAGCATAAATTCGGGATTAAATCCTTATTTTGACACTTCACTTGACCCTTTACTCCGAACCTACAACTATCCGAAAATCTGGTTGGACCTATTTAAATTCTTAAATATAAGCGGTCAAAATACTTTTAAATCAGGGATTTGTCTGATTGAATTTTTTATGGAAATCTGGTATATCTGCTAAAACCAAAAAGTAGAATCTTATTGTTTATAAGCACATTATTACTATTCTCACCTCCTGTGCTTTTATTAATTGAGAGATGTAATTCATTTTATTACTGGTCATTGGCTTATATTTTACAGAAAAGTCAAAAAATATAAAAGAAATACTATTGTGTACTTTGATCATAATATCCACCTAGTTAAAAATTTATCCCGTATTCATATTGCCCGTAATTTTATTTAATCCGAAAATTAACAATAAAAATATCGGCTACTTTTTAATCACATTTATAATTATCCTGGTTGATGCATTCTTAAATCTGGAAGAGATGAAATTGGTATTGGGAAATACACCGAAATTAAATTTTCTGTCTTACGGGCGTAATGTTTTATTTCAAAAATATTATGCTTTTCATACGTCGAATTTTATTTCTATTGTGGTTTCGGCTTTTTGTATTTTGACTTCAGTTATCTTTATAAAACTTAATTATAGGGAAATCAATACACATTTATCCCTATTTTTACAAACAACCTCCCTAAAGTTGAAATATTTCGAAACAGGTATTTTGATTTTTTGTGGCACATTTTTACTTGGTAATAACTGGGACTATCGCCTGATATTTTTGTTTTTAACGATACCTTTACTATTTGAAAAGCTCAAATCAAAGATTTTCCTTATCGCCTACTTCGGTCTTTTCTATTTCGATTTTATTGCCAACCTGAAAATTTCAAAACAATTCGGCTTGTATGACTATTTTCATTCCATACACCAATTAGTCAGTTGGTTTATCTCATTATATCGCTACATATTTTAAACATTAGGGCTTTTAAGAAAATTTCTGAATAAATTTCTCACATTTTACCCCTTCTTAAAACAATTCCACTCATACTTCCTGTTTTCATTCAAAAAATTGGATTAAAAAGTATCCTGTTGTGACTTTGTAATTTTTCATCGTCCAAATTACAGAACTAAAAATTAAAGCTGTTCGTAACTCAAAAAGCACCATAAATTTTATCAATTTTTAAAACAATCATTAAAAAATGAAAAAATCTGATGCTGGCAGCAAAACAGAAAAGCCTCCTTCAAAACTAAACGAATTTGGATTATTTATCAAGTAAATCAGAAAGACCAGATCCGAATTTCAGACATGATTTTGGTGAAGAAGCAAAACAAATCACAAAGAAAAGAATAGGACGAAAATCCCTTAGCATTTTTTGTAAATATTGGTCTGCTATTTTTCTAAAAAACTAGATATTAACCACTAGCTAAAGCCCAAAACCCCTCCAAACCCCGCTTTAACCCCAGGTTATCGTGGGGTTTCAATTAAATTATCCTCATATTATCAGAATTCCACTTTACAGGAGCTTGTTTTTCAGCACTTATATTACAAGCAATAGATGGTCCGGCAGCTCGTAATCCAAACTCAGAATCTTCGATAATCAGACCCGGATTGTTTTCGCGTATAGCATTAAAGAATACTTTCATGTGATCGAGCCTGTCGTCATAACCTTCTTCAGGTACGTAATTAACCGGATTGGCCACCATTGGCTCTTGTGAAAGACCTTTATAAGTTGCCTTGTACCATTTCTCAAATTCCGTTTTTTGTTTTGCCGAAAAGCTATCGAAGGAGTCATAACCTCCATATCCCGGGGCCGCTGGTCGCTTTAGCGTGTGAACCCGAAAATCATTCCAACCTATATCTATTATGCCTTCTGTTCCAATTAGCGTACACCCAAAACCGCCCTCCAAAGCACCATTTGCCAGGTTTACCTGCGTGAAAAATTGAAATTCAGGATGAGTCTCCGTTTTGGGGTATTTCATTAATCCGCTTACCAGGTCATAAGCATTTCGTCCGTCTTTCCAATAGTTAATGTCACCCAGAGCATATATTTCTTCTGGTCCTTTAGAAGAAGTGATAACATGTACACCTGTTAATAAATGGACAAACAGATCACCTGCCACTCCGGTGCCGTATTCCTTGTAATTTCTCCACCTGAAAAACCTTTTCGCTTCAAATGGTACTATAGGAGCTGTACCCAGAAATGAATCGAAATCAACCGTTTCCGGACTTGCATCCGTAGGTATGGAATAGTTCCAGGCACCTTTTGCATTCCACCTGTCAACTTTTGCCTGCACATTTGTAAGTTCACCTATAATCCCTTGTTGAAATAATTCACGGGCTTTTAAGATTGCCGCTGAACTTGCACGCTGGCTACCCACCTGAAATACTTTCCCACTTTTTTTATGAGCATCAATTATTCCCTGACCTTGCTCTATATATTGCACCATCGGTTTTTCACAATAAACGTTTTTTCCAGAGTTTAGAGCCTCAATGGCAATTTTCTGGTGCCAGTTATCTGAGGTGCAAATCAGAATGGCATCGATATCCTTTCTAATCAAAATCTCGCGATAGTCACGTGTTGTAAAAATATCATTTCCCCATTTTTCTCTGGCTCTTTCTAACCGACCCGTATATAGATCACAAACAGCTTTTAGTTGAATACCGGGTACTTTTAGTGCAGCGTCAGTATCATAATGACCGATAATGCCCGACCCTATTAAGGCAATATTGATGGTTTCTGCAGAGCTGGAATGGATTCTTGATTTCAGAATTTGTATATTCCTGGCCTGCAGAGACTGTCCCGAGGCTACAGCTGCGGAAGTAAGACCAACTTTTCGAATAAAAGAACGACGCGAAGATTTTTTCATTGGGTTGAGTTAATTTGAACCTAAATTACTAAATAATAGCTTTTCCGGAATCTTTGTTTCGACAAATTATATTCTGGTAATAACTTAAAATATTTTTTTTAAAAAGATTCTTGTGGAATTGAAATATTACGCTTTACTTTGTACTTCAAAGTACTTTTTACAAATGAAAATCAGCAGACCAACGTTGTCTCTTTTATTACTCACAGCTGTATGCGGAATTCTTTTCGTTACACGATTTATCTTTACTCGTGAACTTCTAAGTTTTGCTCTTTTTTGGAATATCTTCTTAGCTTGGGTACCCTTGTTTTTAGCATTAATAAGCCGTAGGCTTTGGCAAACCAATTTTCAAAAGTTGGCATATTTTAACCTAGGACTTTGGTTATTGTTTTTTCCTAATTCTCCTTACATCGTAACCGACCTTATTCATTTAGACCATCTTGCCCATCACCTCTGGTGGTTTGATTCGCTTGGCATTTTTACAGCTGCACTTCTGGGCATTTCATTGGGTATTTATTCCCTACATATTGTACATCAATTATTAAGAACCAGGTTTAGCAATTATGTAAGTTGGTTATTGGTATTTGGCAGTACATTTTTATGTAGTTTTGGTATTTATCTGGGTCGATTTTCGCGACTCAATTCCTGGGATTTATTTACGCGTCCAAGATTCACCCTGGCACATTCTTTACATCAAATGTTTAATCCGCAAGCGATTCAAATAACCTTGGTATTTTCGCTGGTATTGACTGTGTTCTATATTGCCTTTAATAACCTGATTTTTAATGCGAATGAAAATAGCTAAAATGATAAAAAGCTTTTCTTACGCCGGCAAAGGGCTCTTTTCTTTAATAAAAAGCGAAAATAATTTTCAATTTCATCTCTTGGCCGCTTCTTTGGTTATTTTGGCTGGTTTTTATTACAATATAGAAAGATGGGAGTGGGCGGCTGTGCTTTTACAAATCGCACTCATATTTCTTGCCGAGGCCTTTAACACCTCCATTGAAAAAATAGCAGATTTTATACACCCGGATTTTAATGAAAAAATTGGCACCATAAAAGACATCGCGGCGGCCGGAGTTTTGGCGGCAGCACTAATTGCAATTGCAGTTGCCTGGATAGTTTTTGGTGAAAGAATATTTAATTTGATATAAAATGAATCAACATTTAAACGATCTTCAGGAAATCAGGAAAATAATGGAAAAGTCTTCCAGATTCCTATCGCTTAGTGGCTTATCCGGAGTTTCGGCCGGTGCAATAGCACTTATTGCATCGGCAATCGCCTGGTTTTCAAGACCAGATAAAGGCGATTATATCCATCAAAGAGGAGTGCATCATATGGCTAATTTGTATGGAGATTATATTCATTTTTTAATAAAATTAGGAGTAATTACGCTGGTATTGGCGATAATTTCCGGTTTGTATTTTACCTGGAAAAAAGCCGGTGGAATAAAAGAAAAAATGTGGAATGCAAGCAGTAAAAAATTGGTGGTAAACCTCAGTATTCCACTTTTGGCTGGAGGATTCGTGGTGATATTTTTATTGCAAAATCATGTTTTTTGGATAATTCCGGAGCTTATGCTTATTTTTTATGGCTTGGCTTTGGTTAATGCCTCGCAAAACACCTACAGAGATGTATTTTATTTAGGTTTAAGCGAATTGGTTTTGGGTATAATTGCTTTATTTATAAATGGTTATTCCTTATTCTTTTGGGCATTTGGATTTGGGGTACTGCATATTGTATATGGCATTGCCATGCATATGAAATACGAGCGTAAAAAATGAATTTAGATAATTTTCATAAAGCATTTGAGAATAAAGCACGGCTTGGTATCATGAGTGCCCTGATGGTTAATGATGCCCTGAGTTTTAATGATTTGAAAGAATTGCTTGAACTCACAGATGGAAATCTGGCTTCACACCTGAAAGCTTTGGAAAAATTTGAATTTATCGCAATTCATAAAGAATTTATTGATCGCAAACCAAACACAACTTACCAGACAACAGCAGCTGGAAGAAAAGCTTTTGAAGAGCATTTAGCGGCTTTGGAAGAACTCATTAAAAATCTGTCATAAAAGAAGGATTATTTTTTTATCTAATTACTTTGTATTTCAAAGTACTTTTAATAAAGTATACAGAAACAATGAAAAACAAAAATCAAACACTCTTAAAAGCAGGCATAAATGGAATGCTCGTAATGGTCATGTTAATTCCGACCATGTTGATTCAGGGATTAATACGAGAAAGGCTTAACAGAAAATCGGATGTAATGCAGGAGGTGAATCAGAAATGGGCAGGAAACCAAACTATTTCAGGCCCACTAATTCGAATACCCTATTACAAGAGGCAGGAAATAACTGTGAAAAATACAAAAACAGGTAATTACAAAGAAACCCAACGGGTATTAACAGAAATCTACTTAACTCCTAAAAACCTTAAAATTGAATCAGTGATTAAACCTGAAAACCGTAAAATAGGAATTTCTGAGGCCATCGTTTATCAATCAGAAAATAAAATTTCGGGCTCTTATGAAAATATTAAAACAGCTTTGGGAGATATACTCGAAGAAGACATTTTATGGAATAAAGCCGAACTCATAATCGGAATTTCTGACCTCAGAGGTATTAAAAATTTAAAGCAATTCAAGCTTAAAAATAAAATTTACACTTTTGAAGGAAGTAAATCATTAAATCCGGTAATGGGCAATGTGATTATTTCACAACTCAATTCCAATATAAACAGCAATGAATCTATTCCTTTTGAAATAGATTTAAATCTAAATGGATCGGAAACGCTGAATTATATTCCGATAGGAGAATCCAATTCTTTTGTTGCCAGGTCTACCTGGCCTAATCCTAAATTTTCCGGGAATTTTCTTCCTGACTCAAGAAATATAAACGATTCCGGGTTTGTGGCAAACTGGAACATTTCGCACTTAAACCGCAATCTTCCCCAAAAATGGAACGAGGAAAATTTTCCATCATTTATTGATAGTACATTAGGCCTTTCCCTGCTAAACCCCAACGACAATTACCAAAAAACTGAAAGATCTTTAAAATATTCCATCCTCATCATTTCATTAACTTTTCTTGCATTTTTCTTTTTGGAAATGATTCTGAAAGAAAAAATACACCCTTTACAATATGCTTTAGTGGGTGCTGCACTTTGCATTTTTTATACCCTTTTACTTTCGTTTTCCGAAATTCTGATATTTAATTATTCGTATCTGATAAGTACCTTAATGACCTTATTATTAATAACCTTATATACCCGATCTCTTTTCAAAAACACCAGAATGGCCTACTGGATCGCAAGCATTTTAAGCGTACTCTATTTATTTATTTTCATCATCATACAGTTGGAAGATACGGCTTTACTTATTGGTAGCTTGGGTCTGTTCTTTATTCTTTCTCTTACCATGTATGTTTCCCGAAAAATCAATTGGTATACAGATGAAAATTCGGATTTGATTAATAATTAATGCTTTATAACAAAAACAGCTAAAGTGGCCGACTTAATTGAAGGCTACTTTAGCGAATTGAAAATTACCCCAATGGCTCTTAATAAAATATATTTGCTGCTATTCTTTCTACTAATTTTGGTAGAAACCCTAATAGCTATTTATCTCCACGATGGCATTATTCGTCCTTTTTTAGGAGATACGCTTGCCACAATTGCTTTGTACTTTTTGCTATGCTCTTTTTTGCCATTTTCTTCAAGATCCATGATTATACTTGCATTGCTTATTTCATTCGGAATTGAATTTTTACAATACATGCACTTTCTGGAATGGGCAGGCTGGCAAAATATACGGATCCTGCGTATTGTATTAGGTAGCTCTTCTGATTTTCGGGATTTATTGGCTTATTCACTTGGTGCAATTCTAGTTTACTTTTTCGAAAAATGAAAACCAACGAACCTTACTTTGTAAACGAAAATTCGATTGTAAGAAAAATATGGGGTAGCTCAGATACTTTGCTCTTTATTTTTGGCGGTGCTTCGGCCGAATTCGCATTAAATAAAGCGGTTGATTGGCTGTATTTTACAGGTAAATTGCCTAATGACCCCTTGGGCAGACTGTTTTCAACCATGGAATATGCCCGCGTAATCATTTTTTCTGATCAAAAAACGGCGATAACTGCTATACATCGCATCGGTAAAATTCATGAAGATGTAGAAAGTGCCCAAGGAAAATCCATACCTGATTGGGCATATCGCGATGTGCTTTATATGCTTATTTACTATTCCATTGCTTCTTTTGAGCTATTAAACAGGAAAATGAGCCGTGTAGAAAAAGTGGAAGTTTTCGATGTTTTTATGCAGGTTGGTAAATTAATGGATCTCAAAAGTCTTCCTGAAAATTACGACTTATGGCTGGTTGATCGGGACCTGCATTTACATGAAAATTTAGCTGAAAGTAATTTTTCACAGGATTTATACCGGCAATACAGAAAGTATTTGGGTATGTTTAGATATACTATTTTATTGGAAGGTCAAAAACTTTTGGTACCGCAAAAAGTCAGACTTTTATTAAGAATGACAAATGTGTCTTTTTTAAAACCAGAGCTAAAAATTTATAAATTATGCAGAAAAACCAGAATTGGCATTTTCTTTAAAACCGTACTTCTGCCCGAAGCCTATAAAGCCCGAATATTGGCTCTCGATATTTATGAAAAATAGATTCTTTTAATCGCTCCATTCTCTGAATATTTAATTCCTAATTTTTGTTTACTTACCTTTGCCCACTGAATCTATATACCCATTACCATGTCTGATCGCTATATGCAGCGGGGTGTTTCGGCCTCGAAAGAAGATGTCCACAAAGCCATAGAAAAACTGGATAAAGGCCTTTTCCCAAAAGCATTTTGTAAAATTTCACCTGATATTTTAGGTGGCGATCCCGAGTATTGCAACATCATGCATGCAGATGGTGCAGGCACTAAGACCTCGCTGGCATATCTGTATTGGAAAGAAACCGGCGATTTAAGTGTATGGAAAGGCATTGCACAAGATAGTATTATAATGAATACCGACGACCTGCTTTGCGTGGGTTGTACGGGTCCCATTTTGATGTCGTCTTCCATAGATCGAAATAAAAATAAAATTCCGGGTGAAGTTATTGGTGAACTAATTAACGGCTCAGAAGAAGTGCTGGAAATGCTTCGTGAGAATGGGGTGGAAATCTACAGCACCGGTGGTGAAACTGCCGATGTAGGCGATTTGGTACGTACTATTACTGTGAATACAACAGTAATCGGCCGGATGAAAAGAGCCGACGTAATCTCCAATGATAATATTCAAGATGGCGATGTAATTGTGGGTCTGGCTTCTTACGGAAAAGCCAGCTACGAAACCGAATACAATGGCGGCATGGGCAGCAACGGACTTACTTCTGCACGCCACGATGTGTTGGATAATAAATACGCCGAGAAATACAGGGAAAGCTATGATCCTGAAATTCACAGCTCCTTAGTATACTCCGGCAATAAACTGTTAACCGATAAAATAGATATCGGAAATGGGGAAAAAGTAACCGCGGGTAAATTGATTCTCTCCCCTACCCGCACCTACGCACCGGTGGCCAAACAAATATTGGAGCAGTTGAAAGGGAAAATTCATGGCATGGTGCATTGTAGCGGCGGTGCACAAACCAAGGTCCTTCATTTTGTTGACAATGTGCATGTTATAAAAGATAATCTTTTCCCTATACCTCCTCTTTTCAAATTGATACAAGAGCAAAGCAGTACATCTTGGTCCGAAATGTATAAGGTTTTTAATATGGGGCATCGCCTTGAAATTTACCTTTCAGCCGAAAATGCAGCGAAAGTAATTGAAATAGCGAATTCGTTTCAAATAGATGCCCGTATAGTAGGCAAAGTGGAAAAATGGGAAGGTAAAAAACTAACCATCGATTCCGAATTTGGTACATTTCAATATTGATCCCTGATTTTACCCAAAAATGGGGAATTATTTCACCAAAACTTAACGGTCAACTGGATATATCAGACTCCTCCAAACTAAAACCAAAAAATGGAAATTTTTATTCTAAAAAATTTATAATCAACGCAATATAAAATTTTAAAATCCATTATATTTGGCTTAAAATCATTTACAACGGAGCTTTCCTAAACATTCTGCTTGTAATTATAAACAAAAAATCCGCAATTGTTCATAAAGGAACAGTATTTGCATTACGTGCTTAAAGTCTTACCTATAAACCTAAAAATACCGGATGAAGAAAATCTACATTTTTTGCATTTTCTATGGCATCTCCTTAATTTCAAAGGCTCAGGTTGCAGAAAAATTTGGCCAGGGAAACATTGGAAGCATCACAGTCACGGCCAGCACAAATGCATCCAAAGGAATAAATACTTTACTCCGCGACGGTTACTTACCGAACTTAAATTCTGCTTCAAGATTTCTTTCTCAAGCAACTTTAGGAGCAAATATGTCTCAGATCCAGCAGGTGGCCGACCAGGGAATTGAGAAATGGCTGGATGACCAACTGAACATGCCCAATACTTTTAGCACCGAAAGTTTTATTCGCACTCTGCACCAAAGAATAGTAGACTCATTGAATTTAACAGGTCCGGTGGAGCCCTATACTATTTACAATGTAAACCTGAGTGATTGGCATTTTGATATTGCCTGGTTTCAAGGCAGTATGACTGCCCCGGATTTACTGCGGTGGCGGGTGGCTCTTGCACTTAGTGAAATATTTGTAACCTCGCGGATTTCAGGATTTGGAAATAACCCGTATGCGATGTCAGATTATTACGATATCCTCTTGAAAAATGCTTTTGGAAACTACCGTTCTATGCTCGACAGCATAACTTACAGCCCCGCTATGGCTGTATACCTTACTTACATGAATAACCATGCCACAGCCACCGTTAATGGAAACCTGGTATTTCCTGATGAAAACTACGCCCGTGAAATCATGCAACTCTTTTCAATAGGATTGTATAAATTAAATATTGACGGAACAGAACAGAAAGACGGACAGGGCAATTCAATACCTACCTATAATAATAACGACATAGCAGGACTTGCAAAAGTTTTTACTGGCCTAAGTTGGCACGATGCCGAATACCTTGGAGATCGTGAAAATCACGAACAGGATTATACCAAAAGACTGAAATTCTTCCCTTTGGATAGTAGCGATGCCAAGATACGTTGGTGGAAAACTAACCCGACCATAACAAATGGCCATGAACCCGGGGGAAAAACATTTTTGGGAACTACTATAGGGCAAGGTCGCACGGTACAACAAGGCGAGGCAGACATTCAGGATGCTTTAAATGTAATATTTAATCACCAGAATGTAGGCCCATTTATAGCCAGAAGGCTCATTCAAAGGCTGGTAAGCTCTAACCCTTCCCCAGCTTTTATTTCAAGAGTTGCCAGTAAATTTAATAATAATGGGTCGGGAGTGCGTGGTGATTTGAAAGCTGTTATAAAAGCTATTTTATTAGATCCTGAAGCTCGACAATGCCATGGCCCTGAAGAAACAAGCACCGGAATGTTACGGGAACCATTTGTAAGGTACACAAACCTGGTGAAAGGCCTTAATCTAGTTTCTACCAATGGTACCTACCGAAATGTAATGAATGAGATTTATGATAATGCCGAACAGCGACCTCTGAACTCACCTACTGTTTTTAACTTTTTCCAGCCTGATTACATTCCGGATGGGGACCTAAAAAATGCAGGAAAATTTGGTCCGGAATTTCAACTACTTAATTCACAAACACTTACAGGTTATTTTAATGCCTTAAATGAATGGCTAATTAATAATGATCCGATTGATTATTATGGATATTTTGGAAATGAAACTTACAAAGAAGCGGAAGAACCCAGATTTGATCTAACCGCAGATTTTCCTATTTGCAGCAATAAAAATCTTCCTCAATTGCTCGACAAGTATAATCTGATATTAGCACATGGAAGTCTTTCACAGCAAAGTTTGAATAATATAAAATATGCCATTGAAAACATGCCATACCGGATTGATAATATGGGAGTTCCAAATCAGGATGATATGCTCAGAAGAATCCGGATTGCGATCTTTTTAATAATGGCTTCACCTGACTACCTTATAAACCGATGAACAGACGAAATTTTCTGAAAACTGCCGGATGTGGAGCCATGAGCTCGGCAACTATGCTCAATACTATTGTTAACCTGGGTGCAATAAAAGGTGCCTTGGCAAATACACATTTTGCCGATACCCAAACTGAAGATTACAAGGCTCTGGTATGTGTAGTTTTAAGTGGAGGAATCGATTCTTACAATCTGCTGATTCCTCGTGGCACCACCGTTGGAGGTGATAATGGTTATAATGATTATATGGCCATGCGAACCGACCTCGGCATTAATAATGTAAACAATTTATTGGCCCTAAATAATCCGCAATTGGTTGGCATCCGTGGGAAATCAAGTGCGTATTCCTCGTTTGGCTTACATCCCATGATGAGTGGAATGCAAACCCTATTTAACTCGGGTAAACTGGCCATGATGGCCAACATTGGAACACTGGTAGAGCCAATAATTGACGCCAATGATTTTGAAAACGGTAACAAAAAAATACCACAAGGTATCTATTCACACTCAGACCAGTTAATGCAATGGCAAACCTCTGTACCACAAAGCAGAGATGCGGTAGGCTTTGGTGGTCGACTGGCCGATTTGCTGCATGCCACCAATACCAATCAGCAAATTTCAATGAATATTTCACTAGATGGAAAAAACCTTTTTCAAAGAGGAAACGATCTCGCCGAATATTCCATTCGAAATGATATCAATGCAAACAATGTGGGGATTGAGGCTCTACCAAGTTGGTGGAGTAGCTCCGGATATATGACCGAATTACGTAATAATGCAGTAGATAGTCTGGTATCTCAAACTTATGCTAATCTTTTGCAAAAGACCTATTCGGCAACTGCTAAAACTTCTATCGCATCTTTTGAAATATTTAAAGAAGCATTAAAAAAAGTGCCGTCTTTCACAACACCGTTCCCGACGACGCGGCTGGCGGATGACCTTAAGGCTGTTGCCAAAGTGATGAGTGTCCGTAACGATTTAGGTGCCAAAAGACAGATTTTTCTGGTAAATATTGGTGGCTGGGATATGCACGATAATCTTTTAAATGGTTTGAATTCCCTTTTACCTCAGGTTAGTCAGGCATTGAAAGCTTTTTATGATTTAACAGTAGAATTAGGGATTTCAGATAAGGTAACCACCTTCACTATTTCTGATTTTGCCCGTACCATTACTTCAAACGGACAAGGTTCTGATCATGCCTGGGGAGGCAATATGATGGTAATGGGTGGTGCTGTGAATGGTGGTAAAATTTATGGTGCTTTTCCCAAGATGGATATTTTTAACAATCCTCAGAATGTGTCATTCCGGGGTAATTTTATTCCATCTGTTTCTACCGATGAGCTTTATGCCGAGCTGGCACTTTGGTACGGGGTAAGCCCCAGCGACTTATGCTACGCATTACCTAATTTAGGTAATTTTTATAGTTATTCGGCAGGAAACTATCCACTTGGACTTATGAATATGTCGGGAGGAGTTTCCAATGTAGATCGACCACAAAATTGTTTGATTTATTAAGCTATGAAACAAAATTTACTTAAAACAGCCTTAATTATAATCATCTTATCCTTTTCCGGAAGGGTATTTTCTCAGAATTGCGTGGGCCCTGGCGGACAAGTGCAGTGGAGCTACTGGATGGGTTTTACGAGTTTTCCGGATAGTTCAGATCTGGCTATTTTAGAGACCTTTCCTTCCCGACCCGATGGTTTTCAAATGCTGGGCAAGCTTCAGACTCCACCAAATTTCAGTGACTATTTCACTTCCATGATTCGGGGTTATATAAGTGTGCCAACCACAGGAAATTATTATTTCAATATCACCGGAGACGATGATTCCCGCTTTTTCCTCAGCACAAATGATTCGCCGGCAAATTTAAAGAAAAAGGCCTGGGTTTATTCTTACACCGGAATAGCAGAACATTACAAAGATTCAACTCAAACCTCGGTTTTGACGACATTAGTTGGCGGACAGAATTACTATTTCGAAATGTACAATTCGGAAGGAGGCGGTGGCGATCATATGACACTTTACTGGCGTAAACCAAATACGCCTGACCTGGATACCAATTGGCTCGTTGTGGATTACAATTACATTAAATCTTATACCTGCACCCAGAATTGCCCTCCCAGAGGAACCAGCTGCAATGATAATAATCCCCTTACCAGTAATGATCAACAAGACGGGTTTTGTAATTGTGTGGGTGATTATACCAGTAACAACTACTGCGTTGGAGAGCGTGGGAAAGTAGAAGCCTATTATTTTGACAATATTCCGGGCAATTACGTGGAATACGATTTGTTAAACTCTCCCAAATTTCCCCTGATGCCAGACCGAAAAGAGTACCTGAAAGGAGCATCTGGCCCATTGGAACCCTATACCCGCGATGAATATGGTACATTATTGCAGGGTTATATTACTGTTCCGGTCACTGGGCTCTATGAATTTGTAATTACCGGAGATAATCAGACATTTTTCTACATGAGCAAAAATGATTCGATAGAATATAAACAATATCACCAGGCACTTGTATTCTATGGAATTGGTGAAACCGATATAAACAGTACATCTTTTCAATATATCTCACCCTTAACACTGGAAAAAGGCAAATATTATTACTACGAATTCAGGCACAAAGAAAACGGCTGGCGTGATCATTTTAACCTGTACTGGAAAACCCCTTTTCACGAACAAAAAACATGGAAACAGGTTCCGGCCTTTTACCTTTTTGACTACGATTGCGAATTATCCTGCATAGCTCAGGGCACCCCTTGCGATGACGGAAATGCATTTACCAATAACGATCAATTTGATGCCAACTGCAATTGTGCAGGTACACCATGTAATGGACCGGATTGTGACGACAGTATGGCTAAATACAGCTTTTACGAAGAATGTGCATCCACAAACAACCTGGTAACCGATCCGGCTTATTCCTGGTATACCTGTGCCGGCGGTCAGCCAAACCCTAATGCGGCAAGAAGTGCGAATACGCGTTGGATAAAATACGACTTCGGGTATCAATATAAATTTCAGGGCAGTAGGATTTGGAATTACAATGTACTGAACGACACAGACAAAGGCTTTAAAAACGTGGTAGTAGATTATTCTGTGGATGGAAATTCATGGCAGCCACTGGGTGGTACCTATAGCTGGCCTCAGGCACCGGGTAACTCCGATTACGGAGGTTTTCCAGGACCAAATTTTAATGATATAAAGGCCAGATATGTCTTAATTTCTTCTATCGATAATTGGGGTGATGCAAGTTGCTCTGGTTTTAGCAAAATAACTTTTGATGCGATTCATTGCGACAATGATGGTACTCCGTGCGACGATAAGGATCCTTTAACTACTTACGATAAATTTGACAACAATTGCAATTGCAAAGGTATTGATATCAACTGTGCCAACGACACCTTAAATTTGAGTTATCCGAGTTTAGCTGATGGAGCTTTTAAGGCTAAAAAACAAATCACGGCCCAAAGTCTTGTGCCTGGTTCTAATAATATTAGTTTTACAGCCGGAAATAGCATTGTGCTACTTCCGGGTTTTAAGGCCGACAATACTGCTGTTTTTTCTGCCAAAATTGAAGATTGTCTTCAAACAGCTTTTGTAAACAATGAAATCAACAGCTTGAACTCAATCGGGTCTGAAAACAAAACTATTTTGAACGATGACCCTGAAAATGACAAGATAAAAAAGATAATTTTCAGGTTAAATGAACCCGGAAATGTAACTTTAAAATTATTGGACAGTAAAGGTAAAAATATAGTAACTATTATTGACCAGTACTATGAATCATTAGGTACACAAATAAAGCTTTTGCCGATTCAAAAACTATCGAAAGGAACTTATTGGATCGAATTAAATATTAATGGTAATACGGTAAAAGAAAAATTAGAAATTAATGGATAAAAAAGTCCTCTTTATTTTATTGTTTAATATTCAATTCATAAAAGCTCAGGTAAATACAGTTACCCTAAATCCAGCTAAAGACAATACAATTTTTTCTGAAAACAGTACGTATAGCGATGGAGCAGGTATTTTATTATATGCGGGTAAAATAAATAATGGGTCAGGAGTAAGACGTGCATTATTGCAATTTGACCTGAGCTCAATTCCGGAGGATGTAATAATTAACGATGCAAAACTTGAACTCTATGTTTATAAATCTAAACAAGCATCAAGCACGGTTCATAATTTTTCAATTCACCGGTTAAATGCAGATTGGGGCGAAGCAGGTTCAAATGGAAGTGGATCGGGTGCCCCAGCACAAAACGGTGATGCTACCTGGTCAGATAAATTCTACCCCGGGCAAAATTGGACAGCTACCGGAGGAGATTTTAATGCAAACGCCTCTGCTACCACAACAGCCTTCTATTCATATGTTGAGTTAAAAAAATCTACCTGGACAGGAAATGATGTAATTGCTGATGTAAATTATTGGCTAACGAATCCTTTAAATAATTATGGCTGGATTTTGATTGGCGAAGAAAACAATAATGGGTCTGCCAAGGGTTTTGTTTCTCGCAATATGGGTAATCCATATACTTCTTTCAGGCCGGCACTTACCATTACATATACCCTTAATATTCCCGTTTCTGTTATTATCAATGAAGTAAATTCTCAAAAAAAATGGGTGGAAATCTATAATCCAACCAGTAATCCGATTGACCTGAACGGATATTACCTGGCAAATGCAAATCAGGAAATACCTTTGAATGATATTGGCATCAAAATTCTCCACGGAAACCTCAATTTATTACCCGACCACTATCTGCTAATCGAATGGAGTGAAATTGGCAGCACAACAGGTGAGCTTGCTTTATATAAAGGAAATCCGACCTCTTCTCAAATCATAGATTATTTGCAATATGGTGCATCAAAACAGATGCATTCGGCCGATGCGGTGACAGCAAGTGTATGGGATAATTCTTCTCTTTTTTTAACCCAGAATTCCGATTTAGAAAAAAGTTATTCCCTGGATACTCTACAAAATTACTTTAATGGAAGTGCGACAAACAGTAGCAATTGGCAACTTCAATATGCCACACCAACTTTTAAAAATAACCCTTGTCCCGGTAGTTTATTCTTAACAGGTGATATAATTCCTGCTTATTACCAAAGCAAAAATTCATCATCACTAAATGGCCTGATTGATAATAATGAGAATATCAGCCTTCGAGCTGGCAATTCCATATTGTTAACTAACACTCTGGAGGTAAAATCGGGAGCTATTTTTAAGGCTGAAATTGGAGGCTGTCAATAAAGAACCCC
>JAHEBN010000300.1 GCA_024645245.1 Jiulongibacter sp.
CGATGCTGCTGGCCGGTAACTGATCCAGGTTGGCCAGGTTTGAGTTTCTGCCATTGATCAAAATCATGGGTGATTTTCCCCGCAGGCTAACGCCACCATCCGCATCTACAGCTACCGTAGGTGTATTTTTTAGTAAATCAATTGCCGTACCTCCCGCCTGTGTGAGATTAGACGATGCGTTTAAAATAAATCCATCGTTGGTTTTTTGAATGATGCTCTTTTGAGCAGAAACCACCACTTCATTCAATACTTCATTATCCGGATGAAACGAAATAGTGCCCAAGTTGAGGGGATTACCTGACACCGAAATTACCTTGGCGAGTGTTTTATAACCTATTAAGCGGATTTGAATGTAGTAGGATGCCGTTGGTATATTTTCGAGGCTGAATTTTCCCAGAGAATCACTTGTGGCATAATACAGGACTTTGCTTGAATCGGGCATTTGAGCCAGAGAAATAGTGGCAAATTCAACGGGTAAATTAGTATCGATTAATTGGCCTGTTATGACTGTGTTTTTTTGACCCCATACATTTAAGCTACTGAGTAGCATAAAGGAAATCAAAGCCGTTTGCTTTATTACCATAGATATTTATTGAAATTTCATTTTTTGGTCAGTTGTTTACTTAGTTTATGTATTAGTTTTCATTTTTAAACTAAAGAATAGAATATCATATTTCTTAATAATTATCAATTTTTAATGAAATATTAATACATAGCAATAGTTCTGAACTAGTTGATTAATCCTACGCTATTCCTTTTAAATCTATATTTAATGCAATTAGTTTCCTTATTTAAATTTAATGTAAGCATTACGGCAGTACTCCCTGGAGGAAATGATTTGAAAATTATATGTTTTAATGTGTTTTAAGCAGAAGAAAGATTCCTTTGCCCAACAGGTGTACTATTAATTTTCCATTTAGGAGAAGATTTTTTCCTTCCAGGTTTCAGGATTTAATAAGTTGAATACTGGAATGGGAACATGGAAAACTTATAAAAAGTGCGAAGCCCAACTGAAACCGTCTTCTGAATATTTTAAGAAATCTTGTTCAAAACGGAGTAGGAGGGTTGGATATTCTAAAAATATTCGTCTGCTGAACCAAAAGACTTCTTAATTTCTTTCTCCAGGATGATAAGTTGATTTTGCTCTTTTGAGCACATCCTCCCGATAATAAGCAACATCTTTAAACAGGCCATCTGCATATCTTTGTGATTGATCTGCAAAGTGCGGCGATTTTGGATCGCCGCTTTGGCCTCCGGCTAGCATTGTTTTTGCTTTTACTTTGTCTCCGAACTCCACAACAGCTACAAAGCTATTGCCCGAAGTACCATATTGTCTTTTGGTTTCTTTGCCAAAACGTGTCCCGAATGATGCCAGTGCTCCCCAGGTGCCGGATGCCATGCCCACAGGAATGCTGGGTTTTGAATCATCAAATTCCTGAAAAATTTCACCATCATTTCTTTGGTATCTGTTGAATTCTCCCCAAGGAATCTTCCATGAACCAAAATCTTTTGTCAGTTTTGTTAGGGCAGTTTGAAATACTTCCAAACGTTCTTCAGGACTGGATGTTTTACTCATATAATCAAACCTTTCCAGTAAGCTTATTCTTTTATTTCCTGCCATCGCAGGGATTTTGCCGGATTCAAAATAGGCATTCAGGTAAAATTGAGTTAAAGTCATTTCCGGGGAATTTAAAGAAACTCGAAAATCCCATGCTTTTAATAGTTCAATAGCTTCATTTACTTCCTGCGATTTAGCTGGAACTTCCTTTTCCGCCTCGAGCAATCCGCTAATTAATAAAGCTGCTCCTGGTAGAAAAGGATCATATGCCAATTTGATTAAGGAGTCCAAGGTAAGGTTTTCTGCTTTTTTCAATAAACCAATAGCATGTATACCTCTGAAATTTTCCGGAAAAGAAGTCATATAATATGGGTAATCTTCTCGTTTCGGACTGTATTGTGCGGCACAGGTAAAAGGTGTGGAATTGCAATTTTGAATCCAACCATTTGGTGGGTTTAATACGAAAATATTATCTTTCAATTCGTGTAAACCTTGCCAATCGGTTTTGGGGTTACTTCCATCAACCGGCTTGGTATAATCAAAACTTACATCTCTTTTAGGTATGAAATTACCATGATAATAAGCAATCGTTCCATCTGCATCAGCATAAACTGTATTGTTTGATGAATTGGTTCGGATATTCATCATTTCATTAAATTCTTTATGATTCGATTTTTTGGTCCTGGTAAATGATTGTTCCAGAGCTTTAATTGGATTCCACATCATCGCAGTAGCAACCCATTTATTTTCATTAGCGTGTGTAATTGGTCCGTGATGTGTTCTGTAAGTCATGAAAGATTTTTTACATAAACCAGTATCGCATTTATAGGTTAAATGTACTTTTATGGAATCCACTGCCTTTATCTCATCGCCATATTTATAAGAAGTTTTTGAGCCGTCTTTTATAATTGTTTCTTCAAACTCATCCACTATATCGGTTCCGGTTGAAGTATGCATCCAGCCTGTTTTTTCATTAAATCCCTGATAAACAAAAAATTGTCCCCAGGTAACTG
>JAHEBN010000301.1 GCA_024645245.1 Jiulongibacter sp.
AAAGCGATTTGAACAATAGCTGAAGATTATAACATTCCTTATAAAAAGTATAAGTAGCATGGGGATATTGAAGTAAAAAGCTATTATTGGTATTATTCAAATTAATATTATTATTCAGGAAATTCCCTTTTTCCTCTTCTGAAAATCCGGTGAAAATTTTTTTTAAATTATCAATAACGATTAGATTACTTTTTATAAAGTAATTTTCTGCTTTATCGTATTGTCGCATCATTTGATAAGATAATGCAAGGTTATTTAAACTAGCAGCATAATCAACGTGACTTTCCCCCAAAGCTGTTTTTCTGATTTCTATTGCCTTTAAATATAACGGCTCAGATTTCTCGTATTGACCCAAGTTTGCATACAACAATGCCAGATTGTTTAAACTACGGGCATATTCAGGATGTGATTCACCCAATGCTTTTTTCCGAATATCCTTTGATTCAAGATAAAGTAGTTTGGCTTTTTCAAATTGCCCCAAATTCATATAAAACCATGCCAGGTTGTTTAAACTGGCAGCATAGTCGGGATGAGTTTCGCTCAAAATTTTTTTACGAATTTCTTTTGATTCTAAATAAAGCTGTTCGGCTTTCTCAATTTGACCCATGTCTGAATATATTAATGCCAGGTTGTTTAAACATGTAGCATAATCGGGATGAGATTCTCTCTCTTCCCTTTTAAGGATATCTATAGCATCCAAGTTTAGTGGTTCGGCTTTTTCATATTGACCCAAACTTCTATACAGTTCAGCCAGGTTGTTTAAAATGGCGGCATAATCAGGATGAGTTTCGCCTACTTCATTTTTTCGGATCCTTTTTGCTATTTCATACAGCGGCTCAATTTTCTCGTATTGACCCATTTTAAAGTACAAATTAGCCAGGTCGATTAAAATGCCCGCATAATCCGGATGGGTTTCACCCAATATTTTTTTAAAAATATCAATTGCCTCTAGAAACAGGGACTCAGATTTCTCGTATTGACCCATATTTTGATATAACCCTGCTAGGTTGTGTAAACTGGTAGCATAGTCTGGATGGGTTTCACCCAGTGCTTTTTTATCAATATCAATTGTCTTCAAATACAGCGGTTCAGCTTTCTCATATTGACCCATATTGTTATACAAAAAAGCCAGGTTATGTAAACAGTTAGCATAGTCAGGATGAGTTTCACCCAATACTTTTTTATAGATTTCTTTTGCTTCTAAATACAAAGGTTCAGCTTTCTCGAATTGGCCCATACTTAAATATAAGTTTGCTAGAAGGTTTAAACTAGCAGCATAGTCAGGATGTATTTCGCCTAAAGTTTTTTTCAGGATTTCTTTTGATTCAAAAAACAGTGGTTCGGCTTTCTTGTATTGCCCCATTCTTTCATACAAATAAGACAGGTTGTTTATGCTGGCAGCGTAATGCGGATGGGTTTCGCCCAATGCTTTTTTATAAATATTAATTGCCTCCAGAAACAGAATTTCAGCTTTTTCAATTTGACCCTTACTCTCATACAAATATGCCAGGTTGTTTAAGCTGGTAGCAAAGTCAGGATGGTTGTTACCCACAGTTTTTTTTGTAGTTGCCATCGCTTTTTCAGCAATAGGAATTGCTTTTTCATATTCTCCTTTATTAATCAAGTCATGAACTTGATTATTCATTTCTTCCCAGGTTTGGGAAATAGTGGTTAAAGAAAATAATAATAACAAAAAGGAGAGTAGGTGTTTTTTCATTACCAACTGAAATTGGTGTTCTATAATATAACGCTTTATTTTTTAAGGTGTATACCCAATGGTGGTATAAAAAAGGTGGCAAAGAATACAGCCTCTCCCCAAGTAAAACTTTTGAATGACTAAAAGCTTTTTCTCTCTCTCCTTTTGGAGAGGGGGACAGAGATTTATGATTGAATGATAAAGTGATAGGTGGAGAGACTAAACTTTGTGAAAAGCACTCATTTTCTTACATTCAATTTCTGTGGAAGAAAAAGACTATAAGAAAAATCTTCATCAAAATGCCAAAGCATTCATTTTTAGCAACGCAGGAGATTTGCGCCGTAGAGAAACCGAAGCCGAAAAAAAACTTTGGCCATTTTTGCGAAATAGAAAATTACTGAATAGGAAATTCAGACGGCAGCATGCCTTTGCTGATTATATTCTCGATTTTTATTGTCATGAATGTAAACTGGTAGTGGAACTGGATGGCGCAATACATGATACAGTTACGAACCGGCAATATGATGAAGCCAGAACCTTGGTATTGAATGAGTATAATATTACTGTTATTCGTTTTACAAATAAAGAAGTAATGAACAATGTTGAAAAAGTATTAGAAAAAATAAGTGAGTTTTTGGGTTAGCTAGTCAGGAAATACAGCCTCACCCCAACTTATCTTTATTTTAATTACAAAAGCTATTCCTCCCTCTCCAATTGGAGAGGGGGACGAGTATATACAGGCGAAAAAATAATTGTTGGGGAGAGGCTAAAACTCCGCACTTCCCGGTGTTCTTGGAAATGCAATCACATCTCTGATATTTGTCATGCCCGTAACGAACTGTACCATCCGCTCAAAGCCTAAACCAAAACCTG
>JAHEBN010000302.1 GCA_024645245.1 Jiulongibacter sp.
AAAGAAACACCATCGTACGACACAGCTACCTGATAGCCAGCCAGCTGAGTGCCATAAAGCATTACCTGAACTTCGGGGTTTTTCATACCTGCCCACCAGTTGGCCGGTTCTACTCTTTTAATGTTTTGGGAAAATCCGGAATTCGACAAGATCAGCAGGGTTAATAATAAAATTATTTTCTTCATTTCAGGAATGGGTAAAGTAAGGGAGCTTTATGTTATTTTCAAATGGGAGTATTAAATATTTCTTTCTATCCGGCTTAGAGTAAAAAAATATTCGCCGAACAATAGGACTTAAAATATGCTTTTTATGGCCTGTTTATTAAACTAATTTTAGCTGCTTTTTAATAAAAATGATTAAAAAAACTGCGGAGCAAGGCCCCGCAGTTTTGGGCTTAGTTTCAGCCTTTTTTATTCAACCATTTTAAATTTTCACAATTTTATATTTCGGAGCATTGGGATCTGAAAAATCAAGCTCGATATTGTATTTTCCGGCCGCCACGGCAATGTTGGCACCGTCTTTTTCCAGGCTGCCATCGGCACCGTTGTCACCGTAATTAACACCCCAATCGTTGTTCATCCGGAATTTGATTTCGCCGTCTATCAAGGTAACGCCATTGGCTACCCAGAAGCCTTCGCGGCCAAAATCAGGAACAAAAGATACATCCGGCCCGCCCCAACCGTTTGGTGCGGCACTTCCCACTATACCCGGAATACTGATTTTTTCGTATTCGATGGTAAGCTCTTTCTGATTGAAAGTGAAGAGGTAAGTACCCGCACTTACCACTAAATTGGCACCGTTTGCTTCCAGGGTACCGTCGGCACCGTCGTCGCCGTAATTTAGACCCCAATCGTTATTTTTTCTGATTTTCACTTCGCCATCCACTAAAGTGACCAGGGCTCTCCATTGATCGGTGGCAGCATCGTAGAAGAAATTTACATCCGGTCCATCCCATCCATTGGGCGTAGCAGAACCTACAAGTCCCCATGATAAGGCCTCGACGGTATACTTAAGTGCATTTTCGTCAAACGTTATGGCGTATGTTCCGGCCTTCACCGCAATGTTTGCACCGTCTCTTTCGAGGGTACCATCGGCACCGTTGTCTCCGTAGTTTACGGCCCAGTCGTTATTCTGGCGAATTTTCATTTCACCATCTAAAAGCGTAACGTAAGCCACATAAACACCGGAAGCTGCAGTTTTATAGAATGGCATATCCGGGCCGTTCCAGCCATTCACAGCTGCCGAACCCACTACACCCCAGGTGCTGCTCAGGTCTAATTTATCTACATAACCTACCGCTTTAAGTGCCATCACATCGGAGCGTTGCTTTACGTCATTACTCAAAATAGACTCCACAGCTACTTCCAGACTTGCCTCTTCGTCGCCCTTAAAGCCCATGCCTTGCAGCAGGATATTCAATTGCTTATTGGTCCACGACTTCGACAATTCAGTGCCGGTAGTGAAAACCTGTGCATCGGCGAAATTGGCACCTGCTTTCGCAATCAGAATGCGGTATTGAGCCCCGGCGTTGAAGCCGAAATCAGGCTCAGCCCAGGAGACAGTAAGTGCCGGAGCATCGGCATTTTCTTTGCTCAATTGCAAAGCCTGAGCCGAAAGGTTTACTACCGGTTTGGCGGCCGGATTTAAAATGGCTTTGATTTCTTCTTTCTGGCAGGCGGCAAAAATTACCACCAGTGCAGCCAGACCAAAGATTTTATTTATCAGATTTTTCATTTCTTAAATTAGTATTTGATTAATAACCGGTGTTTTGACTTAGTTTGGTATTGGCCACTATATCCGAAGAGGCGATCGGGAAAACCGAGCGGAAAGCCTCGATATCACGTCCTTCTTTGATGTTGCCTTTCCAGGCCCAA
The DNA here is from genome assembly GCA_024645245.1 of Jiulongibacter sp. Taxonomy (GTDB): domain Bacteria; phylum Bacteroidota; class Bacteroidia; order Cytophagales; family Spirosomataceae; genus JAHEBN01. Next base: position 1,875 of record JAHEBN010000302.1, read on the forward strand.
TTGTACCCCGAAGTGAATTTTCCGAAACGAATAAGATCTGTACGGCGATGTGCTTCCCAGAATAACTCACGACCTCTTTCGGCCAATAAGAAATCCAGGCTTAAAGAGCTAACCGTACTTACACCGGCTCTTTCGCGTAATTGATTTACGAGGCTCAAAGCCAGATTGGCATCACCACTTCCACCACGTATTACGGCTTCGGCATACATCAGGTAAGCATCAGCCAGGCGGTACAGGCCAAAGTCGGTATCGGTGTGGGTCAGGTTTTTACCGGTTCCTCCATCTGAAGTTTTGTTGGTCCATTTGGTTACGGCATAGCCATTGTCAAATGTACCCACTTCTTCGATATTCAGTTTTTGACCATCGGTATGAAGGAGTCTTCTTTTGTCGCTGGTATTGTCATCAAAAAGAGCGACAAACTGCGGTGTGGTACGGAAACCACTCCATCCGCCATCGATACCGAAATCTGCCGGAGACATGGTGCCACCTACCTGTGCATGAATCAAAGTAGTGGTGCCGCCCCAGGTTGCGGTTTGATTTCCATCGTAATTAATACTGAAGATCAATTCGGGAGATTTATCGTTATCGGCCATGAAATTGTGCTGGTAATTCGGGGCTAAAGAATAGCCTGCGTCTATCACTTTTTTGGCATAAGCAGCAG
>JAHEBN010000303.1 GCA_024645245.1 Jiulongibacter sp.
ATACCGCCCAGATAAAGCGGATTTTGTGAAAACGAAAAAACACCGCTGGTAATGATCTTGCTTGTGGCGAGCCCAGGATCGGTGGGCTGGCCGTAGCGGGTGAACTCCTGCCGTGTGAGCACCACAAGTGTAATTCCAGCCAATATAAGAATAACTCCTGCGGCGATCAAGACAGCCTTTGCCAACCCGCCTGGCAATGCAATTGGGAAAATGAACTGTAATCCAATCGCTGCCAGAAATGGAATACCAAAAACCACTTCGAAAATTTGCCAGCCTTTATTATGCGCCGCTTTATCTCTCATTCTTTTTGTAATCCTTTTTGCATGAATAATCAAAAATATATCATGCCTGAATTCCAAATCAACAGAAAATAATCCTCAATTTTGCCCACCCGGCGAAGTATTTTGGAACTTTTCATCATATTGTAACATTTTCGGTTCCTTCTTTCCTTAAATTAATCGAGAATTTCTTACTATTCAGTTAATTTGGCAGGTTCTTTCCACCTGATCACACATTTTAGAGATAATGCTAAATACTCAACCCTACCTTTTGCAAAAAAGTAGTATTTATACGCATCATGATGCGGAAATTTTAACGAATTCTTCATCCTAACATTTCGTTCAGTTCTGGTGATCTTCGCAGCGGGAAAAAAATACTACAAGTTAAATGGCTTTATTTGCAGATAGTATTCTGAAATGTGTAGAGAACAAAAATTGATTGGATGCAAGCATTATCATCTGAAATACTGTATAAGTTGCCCAAAACAAATTTAGAAATAGAAGATCACTTTTTTCTTTTACCCAAAAGGTGAAAGACCAACCCGGCAAAACCCTTTAGTTTTCAGATCAAAAGCATGTGTTGCCAGTTGTTTTACTAAATTTTGGGGATTACGGATCGTTATTAAATATTGGTTATTAGCATTACTTTTGATTTTAGATGTACCTGTTCAGGTTTTAACTTCAATTTGAGATTTCGAATATGTAAAAACAAACCAACAACTGATCTAAAGATAGTCGACATCCTGCATGGGTTGTCTCTATTATAAGGAAGAATAAGTCAATAATTTATGGCTATCAGAAAGGCATAAAATATGGCAAATGAAATCAATAAAAGACCCGGATCTTCATATGTGGTAAGGGTGAGAAATCATCTTGAAACCCACTGGCTGACATTCTTTGAAGGCTGGTCTATCGACAACCTGGAAAATGGAGAGGTTTTACTTTCCAATTCAGGTATCGATCAGGCTGGATTGCACGGCGCATTAAACAAAATTCGCGATCTGAATTTAACACTAATTTCTGTCTACAAAATATCAGAAACTTTATAAAACACTTCCATTCAACCATTTTCGGGTAGTTGGGCAGATTAATAACTATAACGGAATTTTTTAATTTTGGTGATATGTTCGCAATGATTAATCCAGTTTTTGTACCTCGAAATAGGAGACAATATTCGAACATTAATCAGAATGGCTGCCTGAGTCAAATGGATTCATTTTCAAAAAGGGTATCTGCTGACGGTCTTACAAAAAGTATAACAATGGGTATTTTCTGCTATTTTTACTGGTACCTGTTTGTTTTCTTGTAATCACATCAAGTGCTAAAATTAACTTCTTATTGAACAAATTATGCTTTTCAACTCTTTGGGAAAATCAAGAGAGGATCAGGTAATGAAAATATCAAACTTTGTGATCAGACTTTCCGTTTTGGCAACAATTCTTCTGGCAATCTATGCCAGTGTGGGTCTTTTTTCAACCGGTGGACAGGGAGAATTTCAGTTCACTACCCTGCGTGGGCAAACGGTGGACATTTTTGGAAAAGGTATATACCGCCTGGATACCACTTTTTTTGCAGCCGGGTTTCGTGGCAACGACGCAGTCACTATTTTTCTTGCATTGCCGTTAATGATCCTCTCCATGATTCTCTACCGCAGAGGCTCGCGGCGCGGAAATTTCCTTCTGGCTGGTTCGCTTGCTTACGTTCTTTATAATTCCTTCTCATTAGCTACAAGCGCAACTTATAACCCGTTATTCCTGCTCTATGTTGCCTGTTTTTCTGCCAGCCTATTCGCCATTATCAAGCTGTGGTCCCAGTTCGATTTCAGTTCACTTTGGGAACAATCTACGCCCGGAAAACCGAGACGTGGACCTGCAATCATGCTTTTCTTTAGCGGCGGCATGACCGCTTTACTTTGGTTGAGTGACATTCTTCCGCCTCTCACGCAGGGCAATCCACCGCTTCTGCTGGGCCCGTATACCACGGCGATCACCTACTTTATTGACCTGGCTGTTATAACGCCACTATGTTTTATAGCCGGGGGGTGGCTATTACACGGCGATAAGCGTGGCATACTGCTCGGTTTTGTAATGCTTGACCTTTTAGCCATGATGGGTTTCATCGTCATCGGGCAAACCGTTTTTCAGATCCGGGCTGGAGTCATATTCAGCCCTGCTCAATTCATTGGTATGATCAGTTCGTGGGTAGTGATGGGCTCAATCGCCATTCTATTCTGTTTTAAAATGCTGCGCAGCATT
>JAHEBN010000304.1 GCA_024645245.1 Jiulongibacter sp.
CTTGAAATGGTATAAGACATTACCTCCCTTTTTCCTGAATTAAAAATGAAATACGTATAATTAATATCTGCTTCCAAGTGTGTAACATTTTCATAGGCATTGATGAGTAAACTTTCATGCCTTTTCTGGGGTTTTTTTATACGTGTTTTCATGTTTCCAAAGGGTATGGTTTAATTGTTTTTTAATCAAACAAAACAACAGATGACTATTGATTATAAATATGAGCGGTGTCAAATTAAAATATGATAAAAAGCAACTGAATCGTAAATTCCATATAGGCTGAAGTTTTTTTGATAAAGCTTATGACGTAAAAAAATGTAAATTAGATGATGAGATCCGTCATATGAGTACAGTAATAAGGTCATTTTTTAATGGATTGATATCCAATATATTGCATGAAAATACTTGAAATTATGAAAATGAAAACACTGGTATTGTTGGTTGGAATCATGGTCATTTCGATTGCTTGCCGCACCCAGCAACCCGTAAATGTACAGGCTGCAAACCCAGAGATTTCGGATAATTTGGATCTGGAAGCTGTAGCAACGGCATTTGGCGATGCCAGAGATTTGCAGGAATTCGAAAAGTTATTGAACGACAAAGATTTACGCATTTCAAATCTGGACCTGAATGAAGATGGTTATGTGGATTATCTGCGGGTTATTGAAAGTACAGACGGAAACACACACCTGGTAACTATACAGGCAGCTTTGGGCAATCATATTTTTCAGGATGTAGCCAGTATTGATGTGGAAAGAGACAATTCCAGTAGCACTTATGTGCAAATAATCGGAAATCCGTATTTCTACGGACCAAATTACATCATCAATCCACTCTATTACCGTACGCCATATATTATTGATTGGTTTTGGTCTCCGTTTTATTCACCTTGGATCTCACCTTATTATTGGTCTTATTATCCAAGCTATTACAGTCCGTGGAGGCCATTGCCTGTACCTAGGTACATCAATAATGTACATCGCAGTATTAATGTAAAAAATACCTATCGCTATACCACGGTAAGACGTAGTATGAATGCACCTGCCTTGCAGACTAAAAACTCCCGAAATGATTATTCCCGAACACGGGCAGAAAATGCGTTTGAAAGCAGAAACCGGGATGTAATTAATAAGGCAGAACTGGATAATAATAGGAATTCACAGGCAGCACCTGCAGGAAGAACAGAAAGGACGTCGACACCAAGATCTGATACCCGAACAGAAACTAATCGACAAAAAACGGATGCAAATAGAGCTAAAACTGCCAACCCACAGCCAACCCGCAAACCCGTAAATGCGAATCCCAGACCAGAAAGCAAAAGCAGACCCTCAGGTAGTAAGCCGGCAACAAATTCGGCACCTGTTCAAAGGAAAAGTTCACGGGGTTCTGGTAATTTAGACTAAGTAAGCCGACTTATTTCCTGGGTTTCCTTTAACATAAAATAATGGAAATCTAAGATTTATTTAAATCAGGCTAATGGTTTTAGAAGGTATTGGTGAAAAGTATAAATCTAAATTTTAGAAAAATTTTCAGCTATGTGAAAATACAGGGAGAATTCCATAATTTGGGGTTTTAATTTACTTCAATTTTTCATGAATTATTTATACGGCGGCTTAACGGCCATGGGTTTTCTGTTGGTTTACCTGGCGTATTACCAATACGACAAAACCGAGAAATTGCTTGACAATGGCATAAAAACCGGAGCCAGGGTAATTGAGTTAATTACTCAATCGGACAGTGATGGTAATACATACAAGCCGGTATTTGAATATACGGATCGAAGTGGATTAAAAAGGCAGTTTACGAGCTCGGTAAGTTCAAATCCACCAGCTTTCTTGGTTGGAGATCGAGTAGAATTGGTATACAATCCGCAGAATTACGATGATGCCAAAGTTATAAGCTACTGGGGACTTTATCGGGGCACCATTATTTTGCTCGCGTTTGCATTTCCATTTTTGATAATCGGGCTGGGTTATTTTTTGTACCGGCTTTCACTTTAGACCTTTGTTCAGACCTAATTTTCTACTATTCGATTTCCAATAAACTTAATTGCAACCGCCAATTTCTGCAATAAACACAGCACCTTCACCTGCGGTAAAACCAGGATTTAGTTCCACTTTATTTCCTGCAGAGTAAGTTATAGTTCCACCTGTAAGCTTATTTACTGCACTTATTTCATCTGATGTTTCAATTAAGTGATTTCCTGTACTGATATTATCCGCAATATCCGGTCCCAGGGTTTTATTCGAAACACAATCACCCGAATTAACAGTAATTGTTGCTGCAGTGCGGCTGCTTTCACAATTGAGGGTACAAGTGGCATAATACGTTGTATTTGCAAGTAATGCCTGACTCGTAAAACTTGCTCCACTGCCTATGGAAGTTCCACCCTCGGCAACATCATACCATTGAACCAGCCCTGAGGTACATCCTGTTGCTGTCAAAGTGCCGGTTTGACTAATTGAAATACTTACTCCACTTACAGATGGAGCCGGATCAGGAGTACAAGGGGCTTCAC
>JAHEBN010000305.1 GCA_024645245.1 Jiulongibacter sp.
AAAACCGAATCTGGAAGTTATAAGTTTAATGAAAGATTCGTGAAGTTAGATGACATTAGTCAAGTTACTAATTTAAAATAAAAGCGGATCACTCCGCTTTTATTTTTTATCCTGAAATTACTTCAAGGTTTGGATCGACCTCTCTTTTCAATAAGTTTTCAATTGCAACCAAAGTACCTCTAACCGCACTAGGACAAGTTCCACATGCGCCTTGATATCTTATAGTCAAAATGTTTTCGGTGAGATCAAGGATTTGTAAACCTCCGCCATCTCCAGCAAGGGCAGGTTTAACCCTTACGTCTATTAAATCGGAAATCTGTTTTAATTTATTAGTGGAGGTTTTTGAAATCCCTTCGACTTCTTTTTCTTCTGGAATTAGCGACACATCAAAATTTCGAATCAACTCAGCAAATGGTTTTTGGATCTTTCCCCAATTTGCTTTCGCATCTTTTTCAATTGTTACGAATCTATCCATATAAAACACAGAAACTACTCCATCAATTTTAAAGATGGCATCAGCAAGCGGATCTTGGGAACCTTCTTCAGTGTTGTTAAAGCTTCGGGTTTCTTTTTTAAGGAGCTTTTCATTCAAAATAAATTTTAGAGCCTGTGGATTTGGAGTTAAATCTACATCTAAAACTTTTAGCATAAGTACCTCAACATATGATCAATTTCTTCTACTTAATAATGTAATAAAATTTTACGTGCTTTTTCAAGTGATTATTTTTTCCGGAATGATCTAGCAGCTTGATTGTCTATCAATAACACAAACTCACCTTTTAATTTTTGATCCTCTATTTTTGATAAAACATTCGAGATCCTACCTCTTAAATATTTTTCATTTTCTTGAGTTAGCTTAAATGCCACTACTACTTTTTGGTTTTTCCCAAAAGTTTTTTCAACATCTTTCAAGAGTGCTTTTAGTCGATAAGGAGTTTCAAGAATCACCAAAATTTCAGTTATATTTTTCAATCGGTTTAATTGGGTCGAACGAATTTCCCTTTTGGGCGAAAGCCAGCCGTAATAATAAAATTTATTGAAATAAAATCCCGAACCAACCAGCGCAGAAAGTAAAGAACTGGCGCCAGGAACAGGTACAATCTCAATTTTTTTGGAAATACATTGATCTACTAAATAAGAACCTGGATCTGAGAAAAGTGGGGTACCAGCATCCGAAATTAATGCAGCAGATTTTCCGTTTAAAATTTCCGATATAACTTCAATAGTAGATTCATTCTCATTGTGTTCATTTAATGGAATTAGACTCTTGCTAATTTTATAATGTGATAAAATGCGATTTGCTGGTTTGTACTCTTCACAAACGATAAAATCGACTTCACGTAAGATTCGTAATGCTCGAAGAGTAATATCCTCATAGTTGCCGATTGGTGTGGAAACAATATAAAGTTTGTGCTGCATCAATAAATGTTCAGACTAATTCTTGCTAACCAGGTTTTTAAGATTATTTAATAACTGTGCTTTTTCAATCAGAGTTTTTTCTTCAGAACCCCGGATTTTGATCTCAACCAATCCTTCTTTAATATTCTTTTCCCCAATTACTACTTGAACTGGAATACCAATCAGTTCTGCATCATTAAATTTAAAACCGGCCTGAGCATCTCTTCTGTCATCAAACAGAACATCGTAACCTTCATCTAAAAGTTTCTGATAGATTTCATTGCTCTCGCTATCAACAAGGTCTTTCTTCATGTTTAGCCCAATTAGCTGAATATCAAAGGGTTTTAATGGTCCATTCCAGATTATCCCTTTGTCATCATGATTCTGCTCAATGTAACATGCTAGTACTCGCTCAACGCCAATGCCGTAACTACCCATAATTATTGGGTTGGCCTTCCCATTTTCATTGAGGAAGTTTGCCCCTAAAGCCTCTGAATATTTAGTCCCGAGCTTAAAGATATGACCCAGCTCTATGGCTTTGAATACCTCAAGTGTTTCTCCGCAGTTAGTGCACTTTTCACCAGTTTGAACAATGCGGAGATCAAAAAATTCCAATTCTGGAACGTCTCTTTTTAGGTCAATTCCACCAATATGAAAATCAGTTTTATTGGCGCCGCTGAATAGATTATTGCCCCCTTTCAATCTATTGTCGGCAAGAATTCTTTTTTGAAAACCAACCGGACCAATTGATCCCGCTTCTGCTCCTGTAATTTCAATTAATTCTTCTGGGTGAGCAGGACGAACTTCTCCACCTAATATACTTTGCAGTTTTGTTTCGTTGACCTCATCATTGCCTGACATGAGAATCAGCACTGGTTCATTATTAAAAATATAAACTCGGGACTTGGCTGTTTCTCTTTCATTAATTTTAAGAAATTGACAAAGTTCATCAATGCTTCTAATGTTAGGTGTTGATATTTCATAAATTTCTTTGTTTTCATCATGGCTTGCAACGGAAGGGACGACTGACTGAGCCACTTCTGCATTAGCAGCATACTGACAGCTTTTACAAAAAGCTACTGTATCTTCACCCGCATCGGATTTAACCA
>JAHEBN010000166.1 GCA_024645245.1 Jiulongibacter sp.
ACATGCTTGGTGTCACCATGAGAGGCATAAGCAGCCAATAAAATATCCGATTGCTGGGTACGGGTGGGCATTCCGGTAGAAGGGCCGGCACGCTGCACATCCACCAAAACCACCGGGATTTCGGCATAATAAGCCAGGCCTAAAAACTCGTTCATCAGCGATACACCCGGTCCACTGGTTGCGGTAAATGCCCTGGCCCCGTTCCAATTGGCACCTATGGCCATTCCAATTGCTGAAAGTTCGTCTTCCGCTTGAACAATCGAGAAATTGTTTTTCCCGGTTATCGGGTCTTTCCTTAATTTATGGGCATATTTTTCGAAAGAACTTACCAGAGATGTACTAGGTGTAATGGGATACCAGGAAACCACCGAAGCACCGCCATAAACGGCACCCAAGCCGGCAGCAGCATTACCATCGATCATGATCCAGTCTTTCACCAAATCCCGGGCTTCCACCGTAAATTCCAGCGGATATTTCAGGTTTTCGGCCACATAATCAGCACCGAGGTGCAAGGCTTTTACATTAGGAGTAATTAGTTTTTCCTTTCCTTTAAATTGCTCGGCAAAGAGGCTTTCAATAACATCCAGGCTGATATTCAATAATTTAGCCAAAGCACCGATATAAACTATATTTTTGAAAAGCTGCTTTTGACGGGGATCTGCGAAAGAATCGTTGCAAATCTGCATCAAAGGAATACCAATAAAATGGATATCTGCCCTCCAGAATTCCTCATGCAATTTTTTGGTACTATCATAAAGGAAATACCCGCCCGGTCGTACACTGGCAATATCTTTTTTAAAGCTTTGCGGGTTAACACTCACCATCAGGTCAATTCCGGCTCTGCGGCCTAAATAGCCTTTTTCGCTAACCCGTACTTCGTACCAGGTGGGCAAACCTTGGATATTAGATGGGAAAATGTTTTTTGCCGCCACGGGCACTCCCATCCGAAAGATGGATTTGGCAAAAAGGTAATTGGCACTGGCTGATCCCGTACCATTTACATTGGCAAATCGCACCACAAAATCATTGACTTTACTCATCTTATTAATGGCATCCTGCCTTGGCAGTTTTGTACATAAAATTTTGCATATCCCAGGCGGATGTCGGGCAACGCTCAGCACATAAGCCGCAGTGCAGGCATACATCTTCGTCTTTTACCAATATTTTTCCGGTTTTTAGCACATCCGAAACCAATATTTCCTGGGTTTTATTCACTGCCGGTATCAGCAGTTTATTTCTTAATTCATCTTCTGAATCTTCATTTGTAGTGAAGGTGATGCATTTGGTAGGACACACATCCATGCAGGCATCACACTCGATACATTTACTTTCGGTAAACACCGTTTGTACATCGCAATTGAGGCAACGCTCGGCTTCTTTAAAAGCTGTTTTTAAATCAAAACCCAGCTCCACCTCTTTTTTGCGGTCTTTCAGCGTAATTCTTTTGTCGGCATGCGGAACTTTAAATCGAATATCACCCGAGACGTCATTATCATAGCTCCACTCATGAATGCCCATTTTGGTGCTGTATAACGTAACAAACGGTGCCGGACGATCCTGAATGCTCTTTTGCTGACAAAATAAGTCTATAGAAATAGCTGCCTGATGCCCTTGGGCAACGGCTGTAATAACATTTTTAGGTCCTAAGGCGGCGTCACCGCCAAAGAACACTTGCGGCAAAGAAGAGGAGAAAGTGGCTTCATCAATGACCGGCATGCCCCATTTGTCAAATTCCAGACCCAAATCCGGCTCTATCCACTCGAAACGGTTTTCCTGACCAATGGCTACGATCACGTCGTCGGCTTCTACAAATACATCCGGCTCACCTGTAGGTATAAGTTTTCTTTTTCCGGCTTCATCGTACTCAGCACGTACTTTTTGAAAATACATCCCGGTCAATTTTCCATTTTCGTGGGCAAAAGATAGCGGTACGTGGTTTTCCAGAATTGGGATGTCTTCGTGCATGGCATCTTCGATTTCCCAGGGAGAAGCTTTCATCTCACCAAATGGTGAGCGAACAATTACCTTAACTTCTTCTCCACCCAATCGGCGGGAGGTGCGGCAGCAGTCCATAGCTGTATTGCCACCACCAAGCACAATTACTCTTTTTCCTATTTTATGTGTGTGTTCGAATGCCACACTAGCCAGCCATTCAATACCAATGTGGATATTTCCTTTGGCTTCCAATCTGCCGGGAAGATTCGGCAAGTCTTTTCCCCGAGGTGCACCTGTGCCAACAAAAACGGAATCATAACCTTCAGTCAAAATGGATTTTAAGCTGGTAACATATTGATTGAAATGTTGTACCAAACCCATATCCAGAATCAGGTTGACTTCATCATCCAGCACTTTTTCCGGCAATCGGAAAGACGGAATCTGACTACGCATCATGCCACCGCCTTTGCTCTGGTCGTCGTAGATATGAATTTCGTACCCCAATGGGGCCAAATCCCGGGCAACCGTTAAGCTGGCCGGGCCTGCACCAATAAGAGCGATTTTTTTGCCGTTTTTATTTTTTGGAATTTCGGGCAAATAAGCAGAAATATCATCTTTAAAATCTGCAGCCACACGTTTCAGCCGGCAAATGGCTACAGGTTCTTCTTCCACACGGCCACGGCGGCAAGCAGGTTCACAAGGTCGATCGCAGGTACGACCCAATACGCCGGGAAATACATTAGACTCCCAGTTAACCATATAGGCTTCGGTATATTTGCCTTCGGCAATCAGACGGATATAATGGGGAACGGGTGTATGTGCCGGGCAGGCATATTGGCAATCTACTACTTTATGAAAATATTCCGGATCCTTATAATCGGTTGGATTCATATCGGAAAGTTTATAGTATCTTTTATAGAAAAAATGTTGAATAACTAATCTGTGGTAAATGTAAAAAGGTATCTTAAAAAAGCAATAGGGCAAACAGAAAATATTCTGGAATGTGGAAAATATTAAAAAGCCCGGCTAATCGATAATGTTAATCGGGCTTTTTACTTTAAATTACATTTACCTTACGGCCTGCCTGGCAAGCAACTTCCAGATTCCGTTTTCTTTCACCCATACATAAAGCACTTTTAGATTTAAAACCTTGGTTTTGTCGCCGTCGGGTAGGGTAACGTCCATGGTGTTTCGTACCCAGGCTGCTTCACCTTTAAGAGTAATATCCTGACTTAATATATCTATTTTTATGTAGTCGGCTGTGCCTGTTAAAAGGCTACTTATCAAAGATTCTTGCGTGTCTATAGCTCCGCTCGAATGCCCGTAAGTAAGCTCCTGAACCGTCAAATTTCTTAATGCCAATGAATCCGGCTTCATTAAAGCATTGTGAAATCCTTTTACGGCAATTTCCACAGCTTGCTGGTCATAATCCAAAGTTTTCAAATAGGCCAGATGCATAGGTAATTGGTATCCTGCCCTTGCCGATTCATCTTCAATCATGTGGTATTTTACACCAACTTCTTTAGCGACTTTCATTACTTCCGAAATATTCACATCGCCCGTACCAAGCACCACGTTTCTTTGTGGGTCTTGTCTGCCGTTGAGGTTATCTACTGAGCCGGGAAGTCTGTCTTTCAGGTGAGTAATCGGGAACCTACCCGGATATTTTCTTAGCAAAGCGGCTGGATTTTGGCCGGGGTTACGCATCCAGAATACGTCCATTTCTACATTCACATATTTCGGGTCTGTATGCTCCATAAAATAATCGTACATGGTGCCCGGGCCATCGTAAGGTCTGAATTCATAACCATGTGCATGATAGAGAAGCGAAATTCCCGACTCAGCCATTTGTTTGCCAGCCTTATTAAATACTTCAACACCTTTTTGCATATCGGCAAAGGTAAAATCATCCCCATTATGCGGAATCCAGTAGCAAACGGCATATTTTGCTCCAAAGAATTTCAGGTTTTCAATCTGTTTTTTTACGCTATCTGCATTTTCTAATTTATCGAATCCAACTCCACCAGCAATTACTTCAAAACCGTATTTATCCAGTAGTTTTTTATATTCAGCTCTGGGCATAACACGTGAGCCGGCACCTTCCAGGTATTTAATTCCGAGGTCTTTTAATCGCTTCAGGCCTTGTTCGGTATCCTCACGCAGGTAGTCGCGGGCGGTGCCCATTATTATACCTACCTCCTGAGCCGAGGTAGTCTTGAGAATCAGAAACAAACTGAATAACAGTAGTATTTTTTTCATATTTTTTCAGGGTTTTATTCAAAGTTAGAAAAAAATAATCATGCATTGCAAAACTTAGAATTTGCTTTCTACCATTTACTATTTTGCATAGGTCTAAAGCCTGTTTCAGACAATAAGATGCATCAGAGATTTTGAAAATACAGCTCGAAATGGAATACCTCAATTTTATTTGATGGCATTATTTTTTTTCTTTCTGAGGAGGAAAAGCAGAGGGATAATTAACAGAAATGACAGATACCACCAATTAAATGTCTTTTTCTCCTGAAAAGGTTCTGTAATGGTAATAAGTTGATTAACAGCCTGATTAGTTAAAATTTGTTTTTCACCACCAATCCAGTATACTGTGATCGTTTCAATTTTTTTGGCATCACCCAATCCGAAATGAGCTATCACAGAATTTTGGGAAAGGTGGCTTGAAGCACCACCATCTATTTCACGGATCATTGTTTTGCCGCCGGCTTTCACTTCTATTTTAGAACCTAGTCCATGCATTTCGGCTTGTGTACCTTTCAATGCGATTTTTACCCAGTTCCCGCTTGTTGAGTCGTTTCTGTAAAGATGTGTGAATGAAGGAACCGGATAGTCTAAAACCGGAATTTGATTTACCGCCAAAATATCCTGATCGCCGTCGTTATCAAAATCAAAAGTCACGGATCCCCGGCCAATGCCATAATCAGCCAGTCCATATTTATAGGCCAAATCTGTAAACTGGCCATTTTTATTTTCGTAATAAAAATTAGCCATCGGAACACAGTTGGGATTTAGATCACCATTTGAAACAAACAAATCTAAATCTCCATCCTGATCAAAATCGGCAAAATTGGCACCCCAACTTATGGAAATAAAGGCCATGCCCAATTCTCTTGTTCGATTAACAAATGGTTTGTCTTTGCCCTGATTAACCATGAAGTTGTTGAACTTGATATTGGTCATGTAATAGTCCATGTCGCCGTCGTTATCATAGTCGCCTACAGCAGTTCCCATGGAATTGATCTTCAGGTCCAAACCCATTTTTTCGGCCACATCTGTAAATGCCTTTTTAGGAAAAAGATTTTCCAGAAGCATATCGGGTGTTCTTTTATAGCCAAAATCATGATTTACAAAAATGTCGATATCACCATCGTTGTCGTAATCGGTGAATATACCCCCAAATCCAAAACCACGGTGGTTTAGGCCATATTTTTCATAAACACTTTCGAAGCTTTTGCCATTTTTATTTAATAATAAATAACCTTCGGCGATCTGATTGGCACCCACCACGGTGGCATCATTAATAACACTTAATTTTCCTTCGTATTGATTAAAATAATTGCCCACATAGAGGTCGGGGTAGCCATCGCCATTGATATCTCCAAAACTGGCACCGGTGCTGAATGAATAGAGTTGGTCGAGTCCGTATTCTTTAGTTGCATCCCGGAAAGTGCCGTTTCCATTGTTTAGAAATAATAGGTTAACCTCTCTCGGTATCACTTCTTTTCTTTCGCGACTGGTAATGGTGGTTACAAACAAATCCACAAATCCATCCCGATTGACATCTGCACCTGTTACACCCTGGGTTACATATTTTCGGGTGATTTCAAGACCCGAGCCTTCAAATACATTGGTGAATGTGCCATTGCCATTATTTTTGTAGAGCACATCATCCAAAGTGCCACTTGTGATATACACATCTTCCCAACCATCATTATTATAATCAATTACGCAGGCCCCACCGCCAAACATTCCTTCGTAAACCTGAAATACATGCTTAATGCCGGCGGTTTGGCTTACATCCGTAAATCGGGTTTGAGCCTTTGCAACCAGACTAAAAAAAACCAGTGCTATTGCAGAATTTAATCTCATTTTCTCCATTTCAATTTTGCCACATTTTCGGCTATTCTTCGGCCATTTTCCAGCCCGACAATGTTATCCTGAGGAGTGTGAATACCGCCATAGAAACGGGAATTTGCGGTTTCTTCGGCCACTTCCCAAAATGAATTGAAATGCCGGGCCTTAAAATCCACATCCCGGATTTCGTCTCTTTTTCTACCTACATGCGAGCTATCGGTAAATGAAAATTGATCTCCATAAATTTGGGTTAAAGACGTAGCAGCAGCGGAGGCCTGTATAGCATGACCAGATGGGAAAGCCGGAAAAGGTGGATCTGGCCAGAAAGAAACCCAATTAGAATCTATGTGTGCAGGAATAAACGTATTCGGTCTTTCCGTAAAATATTGATATTTCCATTTCCAACAATTGCGAAAGGCATCGGAAACAGACATTCCCACCATCGCAAATGTTTGAGCAGATGAAATTAAATCAGGCTTTTTGTTTTTTATTACAATATTCGATAAGTAGAAGGAATGACCAGGAGGAGTAAATGTTTCATCGGGATCATCGCCCCACCAGATAGCGGCTTCTTTTTCTGCCTGCGACAACGATTTTTCTTTTTGATAAACAGCTACAAATTGTTGGTAATAGGGAGAGCCGGGCTTTTCATCGTAGGGAATAAAATGTGGATCTTCAATTTCAGAATTTACCTTTAAAAATGTGCGGTTTTCGCCCCAATACGGGTGTAATGGATGATGCGAAAATGACTGTGCGTAAAGCGGAGGTTTCCAACTGCCCGGTTTGGGTTCGAATTTTCTTTCTTTGTCGAAATTATGCAAATAGGCCCTGTGTCCTCCATCGGTTTTCGACCATTTGAAAATGCTTTGAGCTATTTGTTTTCCGTAGGCTTTTGACCTTTCTTTCACCTCATTATTAACTTGAATAGCATTTTCAAAGTATTTTTCCAAACTATCAATTTTAGCTTTATTTACATCGGAGGTTTGATTATAAATGTTTCTAATAATTTCTGCTTCGGCAGCATTAAAGCTAATTTGCCAATTGTATTCCTGATCTTTTTCGGGCAGAGGAAGAGTTTCTAAATCGTTTAATTGACCGGCCAGACTGTTGTATTCCGGATAACCATGCACCACCGATTCATACATGGTTAGACCTATATATCCCAGGCAACGTGACGCGTAAGTTGGCGAATTGGCAGGTGTATTTTTGGTAATGTAAATGGACATATCAGCCCATTGAGCCACAAGTTTATAGTCTTCTGTTTTTTCCTTTTCCGTGCAAGAAAATAAGGAAAAGAGTAGTAAACTGACAAGGATCGAAGTCTTATTAATCAAAATATTTTTCATTTTTCCTGATTATTCCACTTATAAGTTTTTAATGAACCGGAGTTAATTCCGAAATAAATTAAGTTGTTTATTTTTAAAGCACTCCGCACATCACCCCAAATATTAAAGCCGGATTGAGATTGTGATACATAACTAAAATTTCCGCGGCCATCCCCTCTTAGCAATTGGCCATAATTGGCATCAAATTTACCTAATCTGATTTTTGCATGACTGTTGTTTCCTGTAAAAATAATGTCCAGATTTCCATCCAAATCAAAATCTAGTGGTAAAATGGAATATACCGGGGAGTATTGGACTTCTGCTGGTAACTTGGCTTCCGTCAATTTACGATCTGTACCACTAAGCAAAAGGATGGTTTTCATGTAGTTGGCTTCCAAATGCCCGGCATCTTTCAACTCATTATTTGGGAATAATGCTTCGGTAGTTACATCGGCATAGGAAGTGAAATTAGTAAATCTGGGTCGGAAAATGGTCAATTGATTGATCAATTCATCGCGGGTAACATAGGGATACCTTTTTCCATCCATATAAAAGCTGAAAACCGGGTCTACGGAACCGTTGGAGTCAAAATCTTTATAAAACATTTCCAATGGCTGTTTCGGTGAGGCTTTGAATTGGGTATTTGTACCCATGTTACCAATGATTAAATCTGGCTTGCCATCATTATTGAAATCACCTGTTGAAATTGCATTCCACCACCCGCTTCTGGCGGTACCCAGGTATTCTTCTGAAACTTCCGACAGCTTTCCATGCGTGTTTTCATAAATCTGAACAGACATCCATTCGCCTACCACTATCAATTCCTGTTTTTTATCCAGATTTAAATCTACAAACAGTGCATCGGTAATCATTCCTGCATTAGCCAGTTGCGGACAAATTTCGGAAGTGGCATTCCGGAAATTCCCTTTGCCATCATTTAGTAAAATATAGGACTCCGGGCTCTTTGGATATTCACCTGGAATTACCCTGCTTCCGATAAACAAATCTGATTTTCCATCCTGATTTATATCACCCGAAATGGCAATGCTGGTACTGCTGTGCATTTTTGGTAAAGCATTCAGGCTTTTTTTAAAATGCCCGTTTCCATCATTCAGGTATAGCCGATCCTGCAGTAATGGATCT
Source organism: Jiulongibacter sp. (assembly GCA_024645245.1). Taxonomy (GTDB): domain Bacteria; phylum Bacteroidota; class Bacteroidia; order Cytophagales; family Spirosomataceae; genus JAHEBN01. Next base: position 8,490 of record JAHEBN010000166.1, read on the forward strand.
TGTGGGCCAAATTGATGATAGCCACCCGAACCGATGTATATATCATTGTAACCGTCATTATTGGCATCGAAAATGGCTATGGCTGCATCTTCGGCGGATTTATCAGTTTCAAAATCGGGTACAGAAATGCGGACAAAAGACTTATTTTTTTGTTGAATAAATATTTGAGCGGCCTGACCTGTTGCTCCGCCAATCACCATATCATCAAGGCCATCTTTGTTGAGATCTCCTGATTTAATACACGGGCCGGAGTATGAAAATTCACTATTCAATAGTAATTGTCTCTCAAAATCATTGATTTTGGGGTCTGGGTTTTCGTATTTAATTGTGGAACTTACTTCGGTAAACCAGGTTTTAGAATTCGAAGAAGTATTACTTTGTTTTCCGGCTTCCCGTTCATTTAGAGTAATTAGTTGGTCAGTTTTTATGTTTTTCAAAACCTGCCTTTTGTCGCTGTTCCAGTTTATAATCAGCGAATCCACCTGTAATGTTTCTCCCAACCCAAATTGAACAATAGGAGTTACAGAAGATAAATAGCCTCTGGTTGGATTTTGGGTAATGCTTTGCACTTTGCCTTGAGCGTATATTTCTATTTTTGCCCCAATCCCCTGCGTATTTCCAATATCACCATTCAATTTTATTTGCAAAAAGTGACCTTTCTTTTCTTCAGAAGCCTGATTCTGATAAATAAAAGC
>JAHEBN010000167.1 GCA_024645245.1 Jiulongibacter sp.
TAATTGCTTAATGTGTTCGTTGTTCATTCCAGAAATAGCAGCTGCCACAGTTTTCATATCCTTTCCGAATTTCGGACCTAAAGCCTTAAAATTGGGTTTTACTTTTTTACTCAAAACCCCGGAAGCATCATCCAGGTATTCCACTGCTTTGATGTTCACTTCCGTTTTGATCAAATCTTCTACAGCCGAAATATGCCTGCGTGTTTCAGCAGATAAAACAGGGATCAGAACTTTTGATAAAGGCTGGCGAACTTTCAATTTATTTGCCTTACGAATGGCATGCACCATCGAACTGATACGTTGGGCATAGTCCATAGAAAGTTGTAAATCCGAATTTATCCATTCCAGATTCACCTGCGGCATATCGGTTAAGTGCACCGATACTTTTCCATTTCCACCGGTCAGGTTTTTGTATAACCAATCTCCATAAAATGGAGCAATAGGCGACATCAATTGGGCAACTGTTTTCAAGCAAATCCCCAAAGTCTCGTATGCAGATGCCTTATCATCAGTCATTTCTCCTTTCCAGAAACGCCTTCTTCCTAAACGCACATACCAATTGGATAAGTGGTCAGAAACAAACTCCTGAATTGCTCTACCAGCCCGTGTAGGCTCATAATCGGCAAACGACTCGTCAACCTCTTTAATAAGCGATTGTAACTTAGACAATACCCATTTATCAAGCTCATTGGCTTTGCTAATATCCAGATTACCGGTAAACTGGTAATTATCGAGATTGGCATAAAGAGCAAAGAAATTATAAGTATTGGTTAATGTTCCAAAGAATTTATTACGCACTTCCGTGATTCCAGCCAGATCAAAACGCAAATTATCCCAGGGCTGTGCATTTGTGATCATATACCAACGGGTAGGATCGGCACCGTAATTTTTCAAGGTTTCAAAGGGGTCAACTGCATTACCCAGTCTTTTCGACATTTTATTGCCGTTTTTATCCAAAACCAAGCCCGTAGATACCACATTTTTAAATGCAACTGAATCGAATAACATTCCGGCAATAGCATGTAGCGTAAAAAACCAACCACGGGTTTGATCTACTCCTTCAGAGATGAAATCGGCGGGGAAGGCTTTATCAAAAATCTCTTGATTTTCGAAAGGCATGTGCCATTGTGCGTATGGCATGGCTCCTGAGTCAAACCAAACGTCTATTAAATCGGGTTCGCGAAACATTACTTTTCCTGATACGGATACCAAAAAAACGTCATCGACATAAGGACGATGAAGATCCTCCTCACCTTTTGCCAACAAATCCAGATAAGCTAGATTCTTTTGTTTTTGCTCAGCTGTTAATGCCTCATCTTTTAATGCATGCTTTATTCCATTTTCCAGCTCCTCCAAAGACCCAATACAAACCTCCTCGTCATCTTCAGATCGCCAAATCGGCAGCGGGGTTCCCCAATATCTTGAGCGTGAAAGATTCCAGTCTACAAGATTTTCCAGCCAATTGCCAAAGCGGCCGGTACCGGTAGATTCGGGTTTCCAATTTATGGTTTTATTTAATTCGGCTAAGCGATCTTTTACTGCAGTAGTTCTTATAAACCAGCTATCCAAAGGGTAGTATAAAACCGGCTTATCTGTTCGCCAGCAATGCGGATAACTGTGCTCGTATTTCTGCACATTAAATGCCCGATTTTCTTCTTTTAATTTGATGGAAATTCTTTCGTCAACAGATAAATATTTATCTCTTCCCTGCTTCTGTGTTTCAGCAGCTAATTCTTCATCCGAATAATATTCCGCTTTCACATATTCGAGAGCAAAATCTGTAACTTCTTTTACAAAACGGCCTTTGCGATCTACCAATGGCATATCTTTTCCGTTTTCGTCTTTTACCATTATAGCCGGAATACTGTTTTGCTGAGCAACACGAAAGTCATCGGCACCAAAAGTAGGAGCTGTATGAACCACACCTGTACCATCTTCCGTAGTAACAAAATCCCCAATTATCACCCGAAAAGCCTCTTCTTCAGGCTGTACATAGGGCAGTAATTGTTCGTAAAATATACCTTCCAGTTCTGAACCTTTACAAGTAGTAAGTATTGACCAGGGCAATGTTTTTTTATCCGAACTTTCAAATCCTTCAAAATCACCATCTTTTCCTTTTTCCGTAAAATACTTTGGAATAAGGTCTTTTGCCAAAACCACATTAACCGGTAAATAAGTATATGGGTTAAAAGTTTTAACCAAGGCATATTCAATACCTTTTCCAATTGTCAAAGCAGCATTGGAAGGTAAAGTCCAGGGAGTGGTGGTCCAGGCTAAAATGTAGACTTCATCGTTTCCGGCAGCTTCGAAAAGAAAAGCCGACTTCTCCCCTTTTTTTACTTTAAACTGGGCAGTCATCGAGGTATCACGTACATCGCGGTAACAGCCGGGCTGATTCAGTTCGTGGGAAGAAAGGCCAGTTCCCGCAGCCGGCGAATACGGCTGAATGGTGTAACCTTTATACATTAAACCTTTCTTATACAGCTCTTTAAGCAAATACCAGACAGACTCAATGTATTCATTTTTGTAGGTTATATAGGGCACTTCCATATCCACCCAATAACCCATTTTATCGGTCATGTCGGCCCACAAATCCGTGAAACGCATGACAGCCTCCCGGCATTTCTTATTATATTCCGCTATCGAAATCTTTTTCCCGATATCATCTTTGGTAATACCCAATTCTTTTTCCACCTGCAATTCCACAGGTAAGCCATGCGTATCCCATCCTCCTTTACGGTTTACCTGAAAGCCTTTAAGGGTTTTGTATCTGCAAAAAATATCCTTAATGGTACGAGCCATCACATGGTGGATGCCCGGAGTACCATTAGCCGAAGGCGGTCCTTCGTAAAAAGTAAATGTGGGGAAACCTTCACGCTCCGAAATGGATTTCTGAAATATTTCTTCCGATTTCCAAAATGCTAAAACCTCGTCTGCCACTTCGGCGTAATTCACCGATTTATACTCTGGATATTTCATCAAAATTTACTTAAAAACTGGATTTTTGCCTTTAAAAAGACCTTTTCTAAAATAATTTGCAAAGATAGGGAATTCAGAAGATTATAAGTTGACGGAATTTTGAAAATGCTATCTTTGCCACAATAATTGACACCCCGCAAAAAGGTAATTGATGAATTCACTGCTCTATGATATTTTTCTATTATTCCTTAAAACAGGCATTTACATTGCTTCTATCTTTAATCCTAAAGCAAAATTAAGATTTGACGGAAACAGTCATTGGAAAACAGTAATCAATCATCGAAATAAAAATCATAAACTAGCTTGGTTTCATTGTGCTTCATTGGGTGAGTTTGAGCAAGGACGACCTGTAATGGAAGACTTTCGCAAAAACTATCCGCAATTTCAGATTTTGGTGACGTTTTTCTCACCTTCAGGTTTCGAAATCAGAAAAAATTATTCTGGAGCTGATATCATCACCTATTTACCCTTAGATATCAAAAGTGATGTAATTGAATTCCTAAATGCTTTTCAGCCGGACATTGCTTTTTTTATAAAGTATGAATTCTGGAGAAATTTTATTCGGGAAATTAAAAAAAGAAATATTCCGCTTATCTCATTTTCCACTATTTTTCGTAAAAATCAGATCAATTTTAAGCCATGGGGAGGTTTTGCAAGAAAAACCATCCAGAAGTTCGATCATATTTTTGTACAAAATCAACTATCAGCAGAATTACTGAAAAGTATTAATTACCAAAAATTAACCATTGCTGGTGATACTCGTTTTGATAGGGTAAATGATACTTTAAAAAACATTAAACCCATTCCGGAAGCTGAAAACTTCAAAATGAATGAAAAAGTATTGGTGGCAGGTTCGGTTTGGCCGGAAGACCTGGAAGTTTTGATTCCTTTGATAAATTCCGATGCCAATCTCAAATTCATAATTGCCCCACATGAAATTCATCAGAAAGAAATAACAAGTTGGCGGAAAAGAATTCTAAAAAAGTCGATCAATTTTTCAGAAATCAAACCCGAAAGTGTTTTGGCAGATTTTGAGGTTTTATTTATCGACAATATCGGAATGTTATCTTCCTTATATCAGTATGGCAATATGGCATTTATTGGTGGTGCTTATGGAAAAGGGTTACACAATATTCTGGAAGCAGTAACCTTTGGTTTACCCGTATTTTTTGGTAACAAAAACTTCACAAAATTTCAAGAAGCCAATGACTTAGTAGAATCAAAAGGAGCCTTTGCCATTGAAAAACCCGCAGAATTGATTTCGAAAACAAATGAATTTCTGAATAATGGGCAATTATATAATATAACCAAAACCCACAATCAGGAATACATAAAAAATCACACCGGGGCTACCGATGTGATTTTGGATTGGATAGATAAACAAATAATGTAAATCGTTGGATTACACTTTGAATTTGCTTTTCAAATAACCTAATGACATGCCATAAGCTTCCTTGGTAGCCTCCGGATCAAATTTTGGATTACTCGGATTGGAAAAACCGTGAACCGCATTGAATATTTTGTAAGTAAGTTTCTTATCCGCCTTTTTCATATTGACTGCAAATTCCTCAATAACTTCTTTGGAAATCCACTGTTCCGTAGCAAATAAACCTAAAACATCTGAATTCAACATTTTCAATTGCTCCACATCTTGTACCGGCATACCATAATACATCACCGAGCCAATATTCTGCTTACCACCTGCTAAAGCCGATTTTAAAGACAAACCACCACCAAAGCACCAACCAACACTAGCAACCTGAGCCTTTGGTCCGGCATATTTGTAACCCGCATTAATAATATTCATTAATCTGGCCTGATCGGCACCCTGCATTAGTTTGCCCGCTTCCGCCGGATCGCTTGTCGATTTGCCATCATACATATCCAATGCCAAAATATTGACGTTTTCGCCCAAATCCTTGTAATACTTATCGGCCTCACTGCGAATGTGGTCATTCAATCCCCACCATTCCTGGTAAACGAACAGCCATTTATTTGACTTTTTCTTAGCTTTTACCAAATAGGCACTGGCATTTTTGCCATCAGCAGCGGTAAAAGAAATTTCCTTGCCCAAGCCCTGAAAATCGAAATAAACAGGTGCCGGATGCATTTTCACAAACTCAGGATCTGAAACAAAATCTGCCATATCTTTCGGTGTAGTATGGCAAACCGTAATCGGTTTCTGAATTTTAACAGGCTGATAAATACCTGAAAGAAGGTATAAAGCCACAATAAATAGATTGGTAAACAGGAAGTTCATAATTTTTTGATTTTAATAAATGTATTAACAGTTATAATTCATTTCTTGTTTCAAAAATATTCAATGCTCCGCTTTAATATGCCTGGCTATCACATCATCGCCCCAGTCATTGGTAAGATCACGAACCACCGAGTGTACATGGTTTGCTTTGTCCTGCGTACAATCATATTCTACTAAAACAACCGGGTTATGAATTCGGTAATAATGGCCTTTGCCCCATTCATCACCACCCATCCACACAAAATGCAAATTATCAAAACCGGCATTTTCTATCTTCCTCATGAACTCATCTGCAAAACCATCTGGGGTACGACGTACATAATAACTCAGCATTTTTATCAAATCCAATTGCTGTTGTTTATTTAGATCCGTATATTTTATTCCTTCATTTTGCTCAAACAAAGCTTTGGCAGTATTTGCCGTTACCATGTCAGCAGGAGCAACTTCATTAATTATGGCCTTTTTCCGTTGGTCCGTATTCAGACTTTTCAGGAAGGCAAAACCCATGTTGGTTTCGGCTTTTAAAACCTCTGTACCCTCAGGCACAGCCATTCCCGCAGGAACTCTGGCCGGATTAGTCCCAAAAAACAAAGGCGTTTCCGAATAGATCTTATTATCCTTTGAAGTATAATTTAGTGACAAATGATGACCCTCAATTCTCCAGCCCCATTGGTTTACCAAATCCGGCGTACCAAAAAAGGAGAAATAATATTTTTCCGGATCTCTGTGATCATTTTCAGGAGCACGCTTTTCCAGCACATGCAAAACAGACTCCAATTGCATGATAGCCATGGCATTATCATAGCCTTGTTGGCTTAGCGACTGAGATAAGATACTTTTGGCCATTACTTTCTGATGCTTGTTTAATTTCCGAAAGTCAAGTCCTTTACGGGGTACAGGTGTGTAAAACCAGGTTTTCCTTTCTGTAGAATCATATCCAAAAACAGCAGTAGCTCGTAGTTCCGGACTTAAAGAGGCCAATAACTCCTGGCTAAGCCTGACAATTTCATGATTGGATGTCTGAGAAAAAGAGTTAAAACTGAGAAGTAAAAGAAGTAAAATTAATTTTTTCATTGGTTATTCGGGTTGAATCAGGTATAAATTTGAGCATAATTTTGTAGAAAAATACCCTATTGCAAGACTTTAATCTCATTTTAAAACAAATTCCGGATTTTAATGACCTATCAAAACCAATTTCAATTTAATTAAAGTCCTAATTAAAGTGAATTCTGAGGTATTAAAAACGCTTTCTATGTTACCTGTTTGCATCAATTTCATATATTTCCCTTAATTTTAAATGAAATAAATTCTGAAAAATGCAAGTAAGTATTATCGGATCGGGAAATTTGGCATGGCATCTGGCAGTAGAATTGGAGTCTGCTGGTGTCAATATTACTGAAATTTACAGCCGCACGCCAAAAAATGCCGCCGAATTAACAGAGTATTTATACGAAACTGAGCCTGTCGATAGCCTGGATTTCAGGTATAGTCAATCGCAAATCTTCCTTATTGCGGTATCTGATGATGCTATAAAAACAATCGCTTCACAAATTTTATTACCACCAAAAGCTATTTTGGCACATACATCAGGAGCCAAAAATTTAGATATTATAGATGTGGCTAAAGAAAATAATGTTTGTTATACCGGTGTATTTTACCCTTTAATGACTTTCACCAAGGGCAAAAGAGTTTTATTTGACCAGATTCCTATATGTATAGAATCAGACGATGAAACCGCTGAGAAAGAATTGAGTTTATTAGCTAATCTTATTTCAGAGAAAGTATTAATTATTAGCTCATATGAAAGGCTTTGCTTGCATGTATCTGCGGTTTTTGCCTGTAATTTCACCAATCATTTATGGGCACTTTCAAAAGAAATTATTGATTCAGAAGAGCTTGACTTCGAATTACTTAAACCATTGATCCGGGAAACCTATTTAAAAGCAATGGCTGCAGACCACCCAGCTCACGTTCAGACAGGACCCGCCATACGTAACGATCAGGAGACAATTGGTAAACATCTGGCCTTTTTAGCAGATGACGATGACCTGATAAAGGTTTACTGTACAATAAATTCGAGTATTATTGATTGGAATAAAATAGAGAAATAGCTATATTGCTTCTCATTTTAAATTTGTCAATGAGAAAAATATGGCTAGGCTTACTATTCGCATGCACGAATATGTATGCACAATCAAATGTTGGTCAAAAAATATCAATAACCATACCCAGTATGGCATCCATAAGAATTAAACCCGGCTCAAAAGTTTCCAATTCAATAGATTTTAAAAACGCTAATGAACTTACTAATGGTATAAGCAATAATAATGCCATTTTATTACAGGTTAGCAGTAATATGGATTGGAAAGTGTTTGCTCAAAGTAAGGCTTCAAAATTTCAATACATTGGTTCTCATTTTGACCCAAAAATGCCAAGTTCGCTGCTTCAACTTAGAAACAACAAATTCGAGTCTTATCAATTCTTACAAGATACGCCCCAATTAATTGCTAATGGGAAGCGTGGTGGTTTTAGTAATGCAAATGAATTTGCAATCGATTTTAAGGCAATACCAGGTACAGATTTCCCGGAAGGAGAGTATTTGATCGATTTGGTTTACACGCTTACTACAGAATAATTTTTTCTTAAGTTTCCTCCAATCAATATATTTTTCACTCCAATTGAAAAAGAAAAAGAACAAAACAAATTCTATTTCTAATTTTTAGCAATTCGAGAATAACTTCCTTTTTGATATAATACTATTACTATAAGGTTTTTAAAAAAACATTCTTCTATATAAATCTCCTTACCTCCACACTATATTCTCTTTGAGCAATATTATTATAAAATTCACCATTCTTTTCTTCATTTATTTTCAAATAAATTATTAAGCGGTATCAATTGGCACAAAATTTGGAAAACCATTTTTGACGAGGGGTATCTTCAGCCATGGACGAAGACATTCCGATGTTACAGTTTATTAATTTATTAATCCGGTTTAAAGTGTTCGAATAAAATTTGTCAGGAAAAACAATTTTTCAAGAATGTTTAAAACCTATTTCTAATTTTCATTAAAAGGAAAATCATTTACGCTTATATGCTTACTGGTAAAATAAACCACTAATAAAGAATCGTATTAAGGGTTTCCTGATAAAGAGTTTAAACAATCAAAATTTTTACAAAAAAATGAAAAAAATTATTCTTTCGGGTGCTTTAGCACTAATTGCTTTCGCAGGTTTCTCGCAATCAAAAAATCAATCGATTTCACTTGTATTGCCTTCTGTAATGGATTTGAGAATCACTGCACAGACTGATTCTTATACTTTTCCAGATTCTTCGGCTCTTCAAACGGGTACCAAAACCGGCTTTGCATCGGCTACTTTACAAGTTAAGTCAAACAGTAAATGGAAATTAGACATGACGGTGACTGATTTAACTCAGATGGTTGATGGCGAGGCAGAAATAATTGCACGCAATGCTATTAAATATGCCGTAGACGGTGGAACAGCCAGCTCTCTTGCCAATAATACCCCGGAAATTCCGGGAGTTCCTGAATCTCAGCCAGGAGCAGGAGATGGTACTCCATTAATACCCGAAGTTTTAGGTACTAATTCGATTAAAACTGGCGGTAGTAAAGGTGGATGGGGAGTGTCTGGACACACTTTAGCAGTAACCTTCGATGTTGACCTTACCGCAGGTGAAGCTGATCCTTTGAGCTATACCCCGGGTACTTATACCGGCGATGTAGTTTATACACTGTCGGCTGAGTAAATCTTTCAGGGAGAAAAGCCTATAGGGCTTTTCTCCCTATATATTTTACTTGATTTCCTAAAAAAATACTTGCTCTCTTAATAAAAAAACTTTTGCTTTCTAAAATAAAAATATTGACCAT
>JAHEBN010000168.1 GCA_024645245.1 Jiulongibacter sp.
TGTACCATATTTACCGATCTTGTATTTTTTGCCGATAATGATTCCGGAATTTCAACAGACTGATAATTAAGAGCATCACCAAACAGTTCGTAGGTCATGTTCATCATTCCTCCACCTTTTTGTTTCCAGGAACCAATTAAAGAGGGTAAAATCGCAATGGCCCTGAAAGCATTTGCTCCATTGGCATGGTGTTCCAAACCAATTAACACCCGAATCAAAGAAGGTTTTCCTGCGGAATAGGATCTCGCCAGTTCAATAATCTCCGCTTCTTCTAAACCACATAGCTGGGCAACATGCTTAGGCGTAAAGCTGCTGACATGTTGGGTTAATTCGGCAATACCATTGGTGTATTTTTCTATATAATCTTTATCCTGCAGATTCTCATTTAAAATCACATGAATCATACCCAATGCCAAAGCGGTGTCGGTGCCAGGAAGGGGTTGAATATGCTGGTCCGCCAATAAGGCAGTTTGAGATTTAAATGGGTCAATAACAATGATTTTTGCACCATCTGCCCTCGCTTCTTCAACAAATGGCCACAAGTGTTGATTTGAGTTTACGGTATTGGTACCCCATAAAATGATAAAGCGGCTGTGAATTATATCTTCGGGCAAAACCCCGGTCGTTTGACCGTTGGTAGCCATTATTCCTGCCACAGCTGCGTCTCCGCATATGGTGCGGTCCAATTTCGTGGCTCCAATATGGGCAAAGAAACGATTGCCGGCATTGTTTTGAACATTTCCTTCATTACCTCCATAGCTAAAAGGCATTATGCCTTCTCCACCATCTTTGGCAATTATTCCTTTGAGTTTTTCGCTAATTTCTGAAATGGCTTTTTCCCAGGTAATCTCTTCAAATTCACCTTTCCCTTTTTCGCCTATTCTTTTTAGTGGTTTGAGAATTCTTTCAGGATTAAATGTTACATCTTGTGGATAATTCGCCATTTTATCGCAAAGCTTACCTGCGGTAAAAGGGTTAGATTTACTTGCAGCAAAGTCTACGATTTTATTATTTTCTACTTTAACTGTCCAGCTGCAGGAGTCCGGGCAATCCAGACAACAAGCTCCGTGAACAGTTTTAACCTTCAATTCTTTGCTACAAGAAGTGTTTACTAGGGGAATTGAAGAAATGCCAATAGCAATTGCACCTTGTACAGTTTTTTCCAGAAAATCTCTGCGGTTCTGCTTATTTTGTTTTGCCATATGCTCGAAAAGTTATTTAGAAACCAATTTGATATATCAAAAATAAAAGGAATGCCGGAAGATTGTGTTTAAAATCTATTTTGTTTGATTTATCCCTAAAAATCAGGTACAGCAAAATAAAATGGGTCGGTATGTTTTGGCTATGTAGAGTTTTTTATACCTGACCAAATTAAAAACTGAATGCCGATTTTTCCAATCGATAGACCTAAAAGAGTTATAGAGACACCTATCGTATAAACGCATTGGGTAAGAAAGGTTGTTTCTAAAAAAATGGTTAAGTAATAAAAGCATGTCAGAACTATAAAATCGGTCAGAAGGGAAAAAACATTTGGGTCTATTTCGATTTAATATTCTGAGGAATAAAAGAAATTCATAACGTTGGAAAGATGAAATAAGGGGCTTTTCGCATTAATCTATGCCCTGGCATTTTTTTTCGGTTAGAAAAGTCTGATCAATCAATATTTAAACCCATGTCCTGGTTAAAATTGCATGGTCATGGATTAAGTGATTGGTATTTCCGATGAAATGGATTAGCTATTTAGAATATACGTCCAAAACCAAAGGAATAAATAATATCTGGAAGTATCCCGGATTCTTGTATTGTTTTTCGATATCGATGCATGACACCAAAAACGCAATTTAAGCCGGACACCCTTATCCCTAATAGCTTTGAAAAGCTTGTCATTAGCTAAACCCGCAACGTTATCTTTGTGGTATTTAACTTCACTTGTTGCAACAAGAATGAAATAGAATGAAGGAATACAGATCGTATTCCTTCATTTTTGTGAATTACAAGGCATCTACTGCAGAAAGAGCATTTGAAAGAGCAACTTCATTTAAACCAGGTACCGCAGATCCCTCTGCACGTACAGAACTAACATTGGTAATTCCTAAAAAACCCAAAATTGATCTTAGGTATGGTTCGGTAAAATCGAAAGCTTTCATCGGACCATCGGAATAAACACCGCCTGAGGCAATTGCTAAATAAGCTTTTTTGTTTTCAATCATGCCATGTGGCGTGCCTTGCTCATCAAAATAGAAGGTAACCCCAACCCTTGAAATATGATCAATCCAGGCTTTTAAAGTAGAGGGGATTCCAAAGTTATGCAGGGGTACACCAATTACTAAAATATCTGCTTCTGAAAGTTCCTTAATTGCTCTGTCGGAATCTTCGAGAGCTTTATTTAGCAAATCATTTCTGTGTTCTGCGGGAGTATAGAATCCGGCTACTGTAAGACCACCTATATGCGGTAAAGGATCTGAGGTTAAATCTCTTTCAACCACTGCACTATCAGGATATTGGTTTTTTAATTTATTAATAATGGCATCCACTACTTTATTACTTTGTGAGTTTTCGCCACTTGTACTTGTTTTGATTGCTAAGATGTTTTTCATGATGTTATTTTTGAATTAAATGGAAATAATTAGGTTTCAATTATGAATATTAAACGTAATAAATAATTTTTACAATTAATGACTTTTCCTGCTTTCTTGGCATATAAAAATACAGAAATAGTCGATGATTATAAGAATAAGAAATGTTTAAGATCGATTAATTATAAATTTTTCGGCCCTGCAATACGATTTCTGTGATAAGTAATGGGATTGCCCAACATGCCCATGCCATGGCAACACCTGCTTCTTTAAATTGCAGTGATAGCAGAACGTCAACCGACAAGCGGAAACTCACAAAAGCGAGTGTGATTACGTAGCTTCTGATCATCCATTCTTTATGTAATTCTATTTTTTTATTTTTAATGGACATGAAGGCCAATACAGCGGAGGCAATCCAGGCAAAACCCAGAAAAAACAAACCACCTACCCAACCCAGGTTAACGGCGGCGGCCGGGGTATTTGCAGCTGGCCATATAATGTACCACGAGACTAATGCTCCGAATACGGTACATAATAAATATATTTTACCAATTAATCGGTGTCTACTTAAGTTACTTCTCCGGAATGAGGCAATAAACTGGAAAGGGCCAATCAGGGTAGCGATGATGCCAAAGGCAACATGCAAAATTATGAAAAGAGCCTTCGTGCCATAATGCATTTGTGCAAATTCAAAGTTAAAGTAGGGTAGGGCACGCGTATAAATAAAATACAGGGTGGTAATGCCTATTACCAAAATTAGAATTTTGTATACATACCCGAGAGGGGTAGTTGAAATTAAGGATGTTTTCATACTGGGTTTTTAATGAGGTTTCAATTAGAAAAAGTAAGAAGTAATTCTATTTAAATCTTAATTAATGGCCAAAGTTAAAATCTCTAAGATTATTTGATTTAGCGTATTATTCCAAATATTTAGCTTATTGTTTCATTTTTTAATTTATTGGCTCAAATACATGATTTTGTTTGAAATATTGTTTTTAAGGCCTATCTTGATTTAAGCCTTTAATTATTTGAAAGATTAAAGGTTTAATTAGTTCTTCTAATCTACTATAACTATGAATTTAGTCTTGGGTTCTGAAAAGAAAGCCACCTTAAGGCATATACGAAAGTGCTTGCTGATTATTCTTAATTTGATTGGATAAAGAAAAGTTGTGTGAATTTAGAGTAAGAAAGGTGTGTTGATTCGATATTAGTTTTTTCATAGCTATAAAGTTTTGTTATAAACTTTATATATTATCGTTTAAATCACTTAGGCAAAAGTATAAGAATTGAAATGGAGACACTTGGCTTATTGTATCAAAAATTTAGTCTATTGTCTCATTTTGCAAAAACGATGCAGAAGAAGAATTATAAATTTTATTTATAATTGAAAGGCAACGTTGGTCATTTTTGAAGTCGGGAATCCAATCTCTAACAATAAATTTAAAGAATAACATGGATGGCTCGTGATTGGTAATGGCCGTTTCGAAATAATTGCAGGCCGTTTCAAAATCTCCGATACTGGCATAGACAATCCCCATATCATAAGCCGAGATAGGCTGAGATTTGCTCAGCTCAAGCATTTGTTTTAAAACTTTAAGTGCCTTATTTTTTTGGTTTGAAAGCCCATAAAGTACACCGCAAGCACTCAAAGTGAAGCCACTGAGGTTGTATTTTAAGGCCAATTCAAGAGATGCCAGTGCTTCGTCGTAATTTTTCGTTTGAAGCATATTTAAACCGATAATTACATATCCACCCCAAAAGTCAGGTTCCAGGTCCAGCATTTTTTTACCTTGTGAGATGGCTTCCTCAAAATTTCCCGCCAACCAATAAATATATGCAGAGTAAAAATTATTAAAAAGAGAAAACGGGTCAATCGATAAAGCCATTTCCGCATGAATCTTCGCCAATTCGTGCTCTTCTTTTATCCCGCATAATAAGGCATACTGACTGTGCAGCTCAGCAGAATTTCCTCCCAGCTGAAGAGCCTTTTTAAATGAAACACTAGCGGCATTAAGATCCCATTCGTATAATAACTGCATTCGTGCAAGTGCCAGATAACTTTCGGGTATTTCGTCATCGATCTCAATGGCTTTCTGGGTGGCATTTTTCATGGCCACAAGGCTAATCTCTGGTTTGAGATAGCGATAAAACCAAAGGTTCAGGTAACAGGAAGCTATACCAGAATAGGCCAGTGCATATTCGGGTTCTATTTCAATGGCTTTTTTGAAAAAGGAAATTGATTTGTAAAACTCTTCAGGGCCGGCAAATTTATTGTGGTAAAAACGCCCATGCAAATAGAGCTGATAGGCTTCGGGGTTATTCGTGTATCTTTTTAAAGCTTTATCCTGGCCTAATAACTTGAGTTTTATTTCCTTTAAAATGGTGAGAGATATTTCGTCTTGAATATCAAATACATCCACTAATTCGCGGTCGTATTTTTCAGACCATACCTGAAAACCATCACTTGCTTGTATCAGCTGAGCAGTTATGCGTAATTTAGTATCCGATTTCCTTACGCTACCTTCTAAAATATATTTGACATTGAGCAGGTTACCTATATTTCTTATGTCTTCATTTTTACCTTTGAAAACAAAACTCGAACTACGCCCCACTACTTTCAAATCAGATGCATGAGAGAGTACATTGATAATTTCTTCTGTAATACCATCACTAAAATATTCCTGATCCGGGTTATTACTTATATTTACAAAAGGCAATACAGCTAATGAAATCTGCTCATTATCCTTTATTTCCGGTACAGTCTTTCGAAATTCAGTTGGACTTAAATGATACTCCTGGATAAAATATTTACTGAAATTTTGTGGGCTGTTTATACCTACGGCATCTGCAATTTCCGCAATTCGCAATTCACTTTCCTGTAAAAGATACTTTGCTTTTTCCAGTCTTATTTTTCTTACGAAATGTGTTATGGAAAGATTACTTTGCTGTTTTAATAAGCGATGCAGGTGTGCCCGGCTAACACCAATTTCCCGGCAAATAAAATCCTGATTAAGATTGGTTTGATCTAGGTTTTGATCAATTAATTGTTCCAATCTTGAGAAAATAGTATTTTCTGCTTTTATCAAAACTAATCCTTAAATTGTTAAGTAGGTCATCTAAACCATAAAAGTAGCATTTATTGATTCTGTTTCAAGAGCCTGAATGTTTTTATTTGATTTTTTTTTGAAATATTGATTAATAATCGTCTTGTTCATTTAAAATTATTTTGGAAGAATTATTCCTGCCATTCCAGAATATCACCCGGCTGGCAGTTCAGTGCTTTGCATACGGCCTCCAATGTGCTGAAACGTACCGCCTTGGCCTTACCGGTTTTTAAAATAGAAAGATTGGCCAGGGTAATGTCCACTTTTTCCGCCAGTTCATTCAATGACATTTTACGCTTCGCCATCATTACGTCGAGGTTTACTATTATTGGCATAGCTTACACGGTTAGGTCATTTTCAGTCTGAATTTCAACACCACGCTTAAATATTTGTGAAAAAATATACATTATTCCTGCCGAAAAGAGGTATTTAAACTCAGTAGTTGAAAAGAAAAACTTTAAAAATTCTTCCTTATAATGCAAAATTACTTTATCGCCGGTATATGATATTATCCAAATGAATAAAAGTGTTATGGAAATTTTTTCCATGGTTTTGGCAACTTTTAAGGTAAAAGGTTGACTCAGATTTACTGAGCGTAAAACATTGCTGGTAATGTACCAGATGTAAGTGTAAAGTGCATATTGGCTGATAATCAAAATTCCCATTTTCAGGTATTCCCAAATGTAATGAGTACGAATATCAACCAGCAAATTTTCACTATATCCAATGTTTATAAAATTGGAATCAATCAATCCACCTATAAATAATACACTAAACAAAAAAGTATATAAAGAGATAAGTGCAAAGGATAACAGAGCAGCAATTTTTAAAATATTCAGAATGTAGTAGGTTCTTGTTTTCATAATTATACTGTTAATTCGTTTTCATTTTGAATCTCAATTCCACGTTTAAATAACTGTGCAATTACAAACAAGGTAATACCCATAAAAAACCAAACATCGGCACCGCCTATGCGTAAGTCTTGAATATCAGGCAAGTTAACTCCGAGATTTGCCATACTTTGGCTATACTTAGCACCACATTGAGAAAACAAGCCAATGCCCAATGCCAGATAGGAAATATTGGATATAAAACGTTTTACGGAAGAATTGAAAGGTAGCATAAGGTTAAGCTTTTTGCTTTTTAAAATCTTTATGATCAAGTAAAATATCAAAGCTTTTAAAACCGATGCAATAGAGATTAAAATGCCCAAAGTAAAAAAGTAGCTCTTATTAAAATTTCGCAAATTGGATAAGTCAATCTCCTGCCAAAAGTTTTGGGCTCCCTCTTCATTTATAAACATCGAAAAAATGACATTAAATAATATACCACCTGCCTCAATACAAAGTCCTATGAACAAAATCCAGGCAATGACGTACAATACTTTTAGCATTAGAGAAGTACCATTTTTGATTTCCATTTTGTTATTGAAATTAATTGTAGTACAAATACCGATATATATTTATTGAAAAACAATAAATTAGAATTTAATTTCGATAAATAGGGCAAAAAAAAGAGCTTCGCATTCTGAAGCTCTGATAATTTGCTTTTCCCATTTTACTTTTTCTCAAAAATCAAATAGGTACCTCCATCTCTGGGATGGCTATCCGGTTTTCTGAAATTGCCTAGTTTCAGAATAGATTTCCCTTCAATTTCTTCAAACCCAAAATCTAAGGCATTGGTTAGAAAATCAAACAGGCGTGTTTCACATTGCATGAGCTCAGGCGGGCCGGCCATTTTGGTACTTCCCAATGTACTTGTTTTAATAGTTCCGGTTTGCGTGGTATTATCGTAAGTCGTAATTTGATAATTTCCAAAAAATTGATTTACAGCAGATTGGCCATTGAATGACTTTAACTCTGGATTGGATTCAGACTTGCCGGATGTAAAATTAATTGTGATGTCGCGGTGTTCACCTGCTTCCCAGCCACAAGGCGTATCCACGGCATCGCCGAGAAAAACATTTTTGAGAATCCATTCCCCTTCCAATTGCGTATTAGTTATAGCCTTAATTTCCTGGGTTGTACAAGAATCCAATTTTATCAAACTTACCATTATTAGTACACTGAATAATCTGATCATCTTACATTTATTTTTTATCTAGATGCCAAATATCACCCGATAGTTGTTTTAACCAAGACATTATTTTTTTGGTTGTATTTATAAAAGGAAGTCTTATTAAAGTGAAATACTGGCTAAAACTGTTTTTTTATTTTGGTCTAACTCTGATTTTTTTTCCAAAGGCCTGTAAAACTTGCTTATTTTTGCCAATAACTTTAACCTCAATTAAATGAAATCACTAAATGAGCAGTTTGCTCATGGCTACACCTTTGCCAAAGAATTTTCTAAATCAGTCGCTTATTTTTCTATGGAGTTTGCCATTGATCAGGCACTAAAGACCTATTCTGGCGGGTTGGGTTTTTTGGCGGGATCACATATGCGTAGTGCTTATCAGCTAAAGCAAAATCTGATAGGTATCGGAATGCTTTGGAAATATGGATATTACGATCAGGATCGCAACCGCGACAACAGTATGCGACCTGAATTCCGCGAAAAAATTTACGGATTTTTGAAAGATACGGGTATTCGATTTTCTATAAAAATTAAAGAACAACATGTTAATGTAGCTGCGTATTTTCTGCCACCTGCTACTTTTGAATCTGTTCCCATGTTTTTCCTGACTACTGATACCGACGGAAATGATGAATGGGCACGCTCGCTTTCCTATCATCTTTATGACTCCAGCCCGGAAATTAAAGTTGCTCAATGTATGATTTTGGGAATTGGAGGCATGAAAATGCTGGAAGCCATGAAATACGAGCCCGATGTTTATCATTTCAATGAAGCTCATGCAGTATCTGGTGCTTTCGAATTATTTAAAACTAAAAAAACAGCTAAAAAATTAAAGGAAAAGCTCGTTTTTACCACTCACACACCCGAAGAAGCGGGCAATGAAAAACATGATTTTGGTATGTTGATCGATATGGGCTTTTTTGCAGGTTTGACAGAAAAAGAAGTACGATCTTTGACAGGAATAAAGGATAATGTTTTCAATCATTCACTTGCGGCATTACGCATGAGTCGCAAGGCCAATGGTGTTTCGAAATTACATGGCGAGGTTTCCAGAAAAATGTGGGGTGTTTACGATAATATTTGTGAAATAACCCATGTGACCAATGCCCAAAATGCACTTTATTGGGCGGATAAAGCTTTAAAATCTGCCGCCAAATCAGAAGATTTTAAAAAAATGGCGGAAAGGAAAAAGCAAATGAAAACTACCCTCTTTAAAACCGTGGCCGATCAATCGGGAAAAATATTCGATCCGAATGTATTTACCCTGGTATGGGCACGTCGTTTTGCGGGATATAAGCGACCGGATCTGATAACCGTGCACAGGGAAAAG
>JAHEBN010000022.1:0-994 GCA_024645245.1 Jiulongibacter sp.
TCCATATTTATCCGCACCAGAAAATCAATGGAAATTAAATGTTTCCGGTTTAGTAGTGGGTCATACGTACAAATGGAGGGTAAATGCGTATTACAGTGGAGACCCATCCACCGCTACGGAATCAAATTCTGTCACCATCGTAGCTTTTGATAAGGTACCTCCTGTACTTGATTTAACCAGCGGTACAACAAACAGCCAGATAAACCTCATATTTTTTGATAAGAATGTGGCACCAGGCAATGAGGATACCAATATTTTAGAATGGGGTGAAGATGGGGTTAGTTTCCCAAACAGCAGAGATTTAGGTTTAGATTTTAGTGGACCAATAAATATTGGTGGATTAAAAGCAAATACCACCTATTATTTCCGTGCATTTGCTAAAAAAGGTGTTACCATTACAGTCCCTTCAAACATAATCTCGGAGAAAACAAAACGCAATGCACCTCCTGCTCCTACATTAAGTGTGGGTGGCTTGATTTGTCCTGAAGGTCTTCCTCTTAATTTCAATGTAATTGACCCATCTCAGATAAACGATGCTTATTTGCAAGTTTCAAATGACAACGTTGTTTGGAATAATTATGGTGGATCATTAAATGGAAAAACCAGCGTTGGAGTTCAAACAGAACCCGGTAAAAGACAATATTATCGAATTGCAAGTGTAAATGAGTCTGGCACTACCTATTCTGGTATATTAGAGTTAACTGCACCTGTTTATGAGAAACCATCGGCACCGACAGGACTAGTGGTTGTTCCTGCCACTAATACTAATTCCTTGACTATTAATTGGGCCAATGCAAATGATCAAAACACCGATTGTCAGAGTAAAATAAGAACGGTAATTTATATTTGGGCAAGTATAAACGGTGGAGAAGAAAAAAGAGTTGGGGTTATTGACCCTAACCATACCACCTTTGAACTTACTGGTTTAGAGCCAAAAGATAAGGTGACATTTAAAGTTCAAAGTTTTAATGAAACCAATAAAGGTTTTGGTGGA
>JAHEBN010000022.1:1004-35457 GCA_024645245.1 Jiulongibacter sp.
CTACCACTTTTGTAGATAAATTAGGCGATACACAAACAGATTTATTTTGGCTTTCAAATTCAGATGATGCCGATGGATTTACTATTGATGTGAGTTTAGATGGTGGTGCCACATATAAATATTTGGCTTTTGTCAATCAGCAATTTCCCAATACAAATCTACGCGGTATGCATCATAAGCCAGTTCAAGAAGGTGTTACCTACACCTATAGAGTAAAAGCTTATAATAAATGGGGAGATTCGAAATACTCAGAAACCTTTTCTTTTACACCTGCTTATTCTAAAATACCAAATCCTCCTTTTAATTTAAAAGCGAAGGCAACTGGCACAACTGTGGATTTAAACTGGAGCGATGATTCTGATCGAGAGGCTTATTTTGTAATTGAAAGATCAAACGATGGACTTACTTACGATTCACTAGGTAAAGCTGATAGAAATAAAACTACTTTTTCTGATAATACTGCTGTAAATGGCAAAACTTATATTTACCGGGTTAAAGCTGTTAATACTTTAGGATCGGCTACCAGTAATTCGGTTTCTCTTACCATAGGAGCATCCGGTATTGTAGATGCTGGTGATAATGGAATCGGTATATTCCCGAATCCTACGGTTGACCTGGTCAATTTGAAAGTTGCGTCTAAATACAACGGTACCAAAGGTGACGTGATGATTATAGATCAAAATAATCGGGTAGTTATGAAACAATCGGTTAAGTTTACAGAAGAGAATATACAAATTGATATGAAAAACTTCAAAGAAGGATCTTATTCAATCATAGTGATTACGGATGATTTCAAACTTTCGAAGAAAGTATTCAAATATTGATATTATCAATCATATTTTAAAAAAAGCCGGCTTGAGCCGGCTTTTTTTTTGCGTAATTTTGAGAAATGAATTTAAGTCAGAGAGAAGTCTATATTTATGATTTACTCCGTGTTCCTTCCGGGAAAAAAGGTGGTATTTATAAAAATATCTTGCCGGAAGAATTAACCGCGTTCCTGATAAATAAGCTGTTGGAAAGAAACCCCGTTTCTGGTAAATTTATAAGTCAACTTATTCTGGCGAATTCCATAGGGACAATGGGTAATATGGCCAGAAATGCCCTTGTTCGCAGTAATCTTAATGAAGAGATCAGTGCTTTCACGATTGATTTTCAATGCGGTGGAACGTACAAGTCTTTGGAACATGCTGTTTTACAAGCCATAGCAAATTCAGAATACCTTTCTATTGCCGGTGGTATGGAGTCAAACTCTCTTATGCCAGAAAGATATTACCATCAGAATGATCCGCGAAAAGAAGCTAGTCCAGGCCCTTTATTTTATGCACAATTTTCTCCAGATCAAAACTTAAGCCTTTCTCAATCCGCGGAAAAATTGGCAAATGAATACCAGATTACTAAGCTTGAAATGCAAAAATGGACAGTAGAGAGTCATCAAAAGGCCTTTCAAGCTTTCGAAAAAAAATATCTTAATTATTATTTATCCTGTTTTGATTCATTTAAGGAGAGAGATGAGACGCTACGCCACGATATTAGCTTAGATAAGCTAATCTTATTGCAAACTAACGAACTTATTGATCGAACTAATACAGCCGATTTACACGACGGTGCCGGTGTAATGGTAATAGGCAATTGTTCCCGGTTAAAGCCAATTGCAAAAATTTTGGCCTATCAAGAAATTGGTCTTAATTCTGATTTATCGGTATCTGGTGCCATAAATTCTGCAGAGAAGCTTTTTGAAACAACAGATTTTGCCATTCCGGATTTTGATCTGTTTGAAATAAATGAATCTTTTGCAGTTAAACCGCTTAGTTTTGCAAAACATTTTGGAATTCCGCATTCAAAAATTAACATATTAGGCAGTAATCTAGCTATGGGACACCCGTATGCCGCTTCAGGCGTGATTAATATTATCAATCTGGTGGCAGCACTTAAAAAGGAAAATAAAAAAAGAGGGCTGGTTTCAGCTGGTGTAGCCGGTGGAATGGGTGTTTCTGTAGCAATAGAATTGATCGAATGATTTTCAAGGAAATACTAAATAATTCTTTCCTATTTACGGATAAAACAGCCATTGTTTATCAAAGGAGTCATATAAGTTATGGGGAATTGTTTAATCGTGTTAATATAGCCGTCGAACATTTAAAAAATGATTCGACTCCTGTATTTTTACTTAATAGCAACGATCCTGTACAAAATATTTGCGATTTTCTGGCTGCTAATAAGTTGGGTAAGCCTGGAATATTTTCTCCAAAAGATTATAAAATAGAGATTGAAAATATCTACATACCTGAAAATAATACTTCCGAAGAATTAAAAGATGACGATTTATTTCTTGGAGTCCTTACTTCCGGAACCATTACAGATCCAAAAATTATTTGGAAAACAAACAGGATTTGGGAAAGAGCATTTTCTGCTCAGTCTGAAGTATTTGGGATAGATTTTAATGACAAATTGTTCGTATTGAATGCTTTATCTTATTCTGCTAATTTAAACGCAGCCTTACATATACTGTACATAGGAGGAACACTCGTTTTGGGTGATCTTGAAAAGGCAAACAAGTGGGATGAATTATTTAAAAATGAGAAGATTAGTTCAGCCTTTCTAGTTCCGTCTCACCTCCGATTATTGACCAAAAAGCTACAATATAATTCATTTGTGAAATCTTTGGTTTGTGCCGGAGAAAAGTTGGATAGTGAAACTGCCCGGGATTTTTTTCAAAAATTTCCCAGTGTATTGCTTACTGAATATTATGGAGCATCGGAATTAGGTCATATCACTTACCATCAAAACAAAGATATCATTGAAAAACCCGGTTCGGTAGGTAAATTATTCCCGGGTGTAAAAATTGAAATTAGAGATAATCAGATTTATGTAAATAGCCCTTATTTTGAACAAAATAACCAAAAATGGCAATCAGTTAGCGATTTGGGCTATTGGGATGGCGATCAATTGATTTTGTTGGGGCGACATGGCCGGATGTTTAATAAAAGAGGATTAAATATATTTGCTCAGGAAATTGAGCAGATTGCCAAGGGCTTTTTTGGAATAAAAGAGTGTGTACTGATTCAAAATGAAAATAATAGAATCTGTCTGATTTTTACCAGGGATCGAATATCTGAACCTGTTGATTTAAACGAAAAAAGCCTCATTGCGTACCTACAAAGTAAATTGGGGGCTCACAAAATGCCTCATTTGGTAAGAGAAGTTGAATTTATTCCAAGAACCCTTTCTGGAAAAATAGATATTAAAAAACTAAGTAAAAGGCCGGTAGAGGAAGAGATTAAATTATGGATTGAATAAATTTTAACTTTTTATTTTTTTCATTTCTAAATCTAATCGGATGAAGAGGATCTCTTTTCTAAGTTTTTTTATTTTTAATTCTTTAATTCTTTTTTCTCAGGATAGTTTACAGTACGAGCTAAATTCTGTAACGGTTTCAGCAAATATCAATCAATCAAGTCTCTTAAAAACTGCGAGAAATGTTACTGTAATTACGGCAAAGGATATTGCCGATATGCCGGTAAAGTCATTAGATGGTATACTTCAATATGCTTTAAATGTGGATGTGCGATCTCGCTCTGCTTTTGGGGTGCAAAGTGATATCAGTATTCGCGGTGGAAATTTTGATCAAACTTTAATCATGCTTGATGGAATAAAAATGAATGATCCACAAACCGGTCATCACTCGTTTAATTTGCCAATACCTATCGATATGATTGAACGAATTGAAATTTTGGAAGGCGGTGCTTCACGGGTTTTTGGGCCTAGTGCTTTTGCTGGTGTAATTAATATTATTACGAAAAGTCATAACATTAAAATGCATTCCATAAAGCTTCAAACCGGTGAAAACAAACTGATTGGAGTTGGGTTACAGACAGGTTATCAGGATAATAGCAAAAGGTTACTGGTAAATTTCGAAAAATTAAAATCAGATGGATTTTCCTACAACACGGCATTTAATAAAACTAATGCTTACCTGCGACTTGATAAGAATTATTCAAAAGGATATGTAAATTTTCAGGCAGGAAACCTGGCAAACAAATTTGGTGCCTCGAATTTTTACCATCCCAAATTTTACGATCAGTATGAGGAAATAAAGGCAACTTTTGGTTCTGGAACTTGGGTTCATAATTATTCGAATACGATAAACAGTACATTTAACTTGTTGTATAGAGTACATCATGACGTTTACGATTTCAATAATTATTTCAGTACAAAGCCAGCTTTAGTTAATTTTCATGAATCAAAAGTAATTGATGCCGAATGGAAGAACCGTTTTCTGCATAAAAAAGGAAGTTCGGCAATTGGTTTTGAATTCCGATCGGAAAATATCATTAGTAACAGATTAGGTAAATTAACCGAAAAAATAGCCATAAAGGGTCAGAAAAACCTATTTTATGATAAAAGTGCATCCCGAAATTATTTGAGTATGCATGGTGAGCACATTCGAAAATGGAGTGGTGCCCAGCTGGTATTTGGGATATTGGCAAATTACACAACTAATTATGGGCTCAATATTTATCCAGGTGCCGATTTTTCCTGGTTTATTGATGATAATCATACCTGGTATGCCTCAGCCAATCGTTCGCTTCGATTTCCTACATTTACTGAATTATATCTTAATACCGCCACTTTGAAGGCAGATTCGAATTTGTTGCCTGAAAAAGCCAATTCCTATGAAATTGGTTACAAAATCAAAAATGACAAATTGCAATTTAACTTGGCTGCTTTTTATCGTCAAACACAAGATGCAATTGATAAAATTTTAAGTATTGCAATTCCTGTTCCTCAGATGGTCAATATTGATAATATAAATATGCTTGGCATTGAGAATGAATTGATTTATAAGATAAAATCTGAAAGAAAATCAGCAATTACACAGGTAAACCTAAATTATGCTTGGTTAATGGCCGACAGGCATGAAGAGGGATTTCAATCATTTTATAGCCTAAATTACCTGAAAAGTAAGCTGGGGGCAGGTATTAATTACCGATTCGGAAGGTTTGTTTCAGGTGCCCTGAAGTATACTTTTAAGCAAAGAGCCGGCGATTATCAGCTGGATAGCACAACTCCTCTTTTAGCTTACAGAGCCGTCAACTTGCTGGATTACAGAATGAATTATACTTATAAGTGGGTAAACCTGAATTTGGATATTAATAATATATTAAACTACACATATTATGAGTTTGGATTTGTAAAGCAACCTGGTAGATGGTCAAGTATAGGAATTAAGTTAGCTTTTTAGAAATAGGAATGATCATTAAGGTAATTTACAACGTAGTCGAAAACAGCATCTTCTAAAATAGTAAAAGGAGAATTATAGCCGTTTTTTCTCAATTTGCTCATGTCGGCCTCAGTAAAATATTGATAACTTTCTCTGATATCTTCCGGGGTTGGTATGTATTCGATATCAGGCTCAATTTCCAGGGCATGGAATGTGGCTTTTACCAGATCATTAAAGCTTCGGGCAATGCCCGTTCCTAAATTATAAATACCACTAGCTGGCTTATTTTCCAATAAAAACAAGCAAACCTTTACTACATCTTTTACATAAACGAAATCTCTTTTTTGCTCTCCATGGGCTATTCCAGCCTTGTGTGATTGGAAAAGACGCATCTTGCCTGTGCTTTTTATTTGATTAAAACAATGAAAAATAACCGAAGCCATGCGTGACTTATGGTATTCATTTGGCCCAAAAACATTGAAAAATTTTAAACCTGCCCAAAATGGCGGAGTATTTTGTTGTTTCAAAACCCACTTATCAAAGTCGTTTTTAGAATCACCGTATGGATTTAAGGGTTTTAGCTTTTCAACAATTTCCAAAGAGTCGGAATAACCGAATTCACCGTTTCCATAAGTGGCTGCTGATGAGGCATATATTAAGGGAATTTGATTTTCTACGGCATGTTTCCAAACCATTTTAGAATAGTTTAGATTTAAGCTGTCAAAAACCGTTTTATCTTGTAAAGTGGTATCGGTGCGGGCACCAAGGTGAAAAATAAATTTAACTTGTGGCCCATTTTTTAAGAGCCAATTATCGAAAACACTCCTTTCTATAAATGTCGTGTTACTAAGGCTAGAAAGGTTACGCTGTTTCTCTTCATTTCCAAAATGATCAACACCAATTATATCGGTAACACCTTTTTCCTCTAAAGCCTTAATCAGGCAACTTGCTATAAAACCAGCTGCTCCCGTTACTACAATCATAATGTTCAAATTTTAAAGCAAAATTAAAGCTAATTGTTTTACAGACTGAATATTCTTTTGAAATAGTATTTTTTTAATGTAGCAAAAATCTCAAGACATTAATAATCAGTATTGTGTGATTTTTGAATTATAATTATAATCTAAATGGTTTTTTAAAACTTTAGGTGGTAATTTTGCGGAAATGTTAGGTTCAGAATGATTCAGATTACCAGGAGAGAGATTTTTAACGCCGCTCACAGATTATATAATCCTAAATGGGATAAAGATAAAAATTTTGAGGTATTTGGTCCGTGTTCAAGAATACATGGTCATAACTGGGAGCTATTTGTTACGGTTGAAGGTCACATAAACGAAGAAACTGGTTTTGTGATGGATCTGAAAGACCTGCGTGACATTATGCGGGAATACATCATTTCAAAAGTTGATCATACTTACCTCAATGATGACGTTGAGTTTTTGAAAGGGCAACTTACCAGTACCGAAAATTTTGCTATCTCAATATGGAAAATCCTTTTTCCTGTTTTAGAAAATATTGGGGTCAAGTTGACTAAAATAAAATTAGTGGAGACCGCAAATCACTATGTAGAATATTTCGGTAAATGAGGTATTTTATTATTGCCGGAGAGAAATCCGGAGACATGCATGCAGCCAATTTGGCTAAATCCATCAAAGAAATAGATTCCGATGCCATTTTGGAAGGCTGGGGTGGGGAAGATATGAAAGCCAATGGTGTTTTACTTCATCAGCATATCCGGGATCTTGCTTTTATGGGTTTTGATTTAATAGGTTCTTTACCCAAAATTTTACGACTTTTTAAAGAATGCAAAATTCAGATTGAAGCATTTAAGCCCGATGTTTTAATCTTGGTTGATTACGCAGGTTTTAATCTGAGGATGGCCAAATGGGCGAAATCTAAAAGTATAAAAACAAGTTTTTACATAGCACCAAAAACCTGGGCCTGGAATGAAGGCAGAGTGAAAAAGCTAAGGAAATATGTAGATCAGCTTTTGGTTATTTTCCCTTTTGAAGAGGCATATTTCAGAGGTTTTGGTATAAATACCATCTATGTTGGTAATCCTTTGTGGGATAAGATAAATGCTTTTAATAGGTCACGAAACCAGAATGAAAAGCAATCAGAGGTAATTGCACTTTTACCAGGTAGCCGAAAAAAAGAAATAGAAAAAATGACTTCAGTAATGGTTGATATCGCCAGATTATTTCCACATTTAAAGTTTGAAGTAGCGGCGATTTCGGAAATGAAAATGCTATATTCTTATTTTGAAAATATAAGCAACATTAAAGTAAGTTTTGATAATGCCTACGACATTTTATGCCGATCAAAGATGGCCATAGCTACATCGGGAACGGCCACCCTTGAAACTGCACTCTTTAGGATTCCTATGGTTGTAGTTTTTAAGACTTCCTTTTTTTCGTATTTCATCGCTAAATCACTAATTAAAATAAGGTTTATTTCGTTAGTAAATATAATTTTGAATAAAAATGCGGTTCCCGAGTTAATACAAGAACAATATAATCTGGAAAATCTAAAGATTTGGATTAATAAATTAACGGAGAATTCGGTAGAAAGAGTAAGTCAACTAAATGATTTTGAAGTATTAATAAATTCTTTGCAAAATACTAAGGCATCTGAAAAGGCTGCCGTTGAAATTCTTAAAACCATAAAAAAATGAAAAAATATGTATTAGTGCTTGTTTTAACTACCCTGGCCTTCGCATGTAAAGATAAAACTGTTGATCCTGTTGAATTGACAACTTTAGAATTACTGACTGGCACCACGGGATCTAAAACATGGAAACTCTCGGATGGTACGGCCAAAAAGGGAAACCTGGAAGTAAATTTAATTTCTACCCAGAATCCTTGTGTTACAGATAATCTGGTAAAACTTTATCAGGATTTTACTTATGAGTTTTTAGAAGGGTCCACAAAATGTAACCCTTCTACAGACCCCGATTTGATTGTAAAATCAAACTGGTCGCTTTCGTCAGATCAAAAACAAATTACGGTCAGTAAATTTATTTTTCTGAACAGAACGGTAGATAATCCTGTTTTTCAAATAAGTGAATTAACTGAAACCAGCTTTTCCGGCAGTACAACAGTGGTATTGGATGGCGAATCATATTCAATGACAGTAAAATTCGCATCGGTTAAGTAAGCAAATCAAGATTTAATAGATAATTATTTAGAATAGTTCTAATTTTGAGAACATATTCATAGCGATGTGTGTTTTCAATAAGCAAACAAATTGCTAAATTATAGCATGAGAGAAGATTTAGAATTACTGGAAGAGATTACCGGAAGCGAATACAAGTACGGCTTTTATTCTGATTGGGAGGCTGATGAAGCCCCTCCCGGCCTGAGTGAAGATATCATACGCTTTATTTCTTTAAAGAAAAAAGAACCTGAGTGGTTATTAAATTGGCGTTTAGACGCTTATCGGGAATGGTTGAAAATGACAGAACCAACCTGGCCTAATGTAAAATATACAAAAACTGATTTTCAGGCTATAAAGTACTATTCTGCTCCCAAAAAAAATAAGGAAATTAAAAGCCTGGATGAAATTGATCCGGAACTCCGGAAAACATTTGAGAGACTTGGTATTTCCCTTAAAGAGCAGGAAAGACTTTCAGGAATAGCAGTGGATGCAGTTATTGATTCTGTTTCTGTGGCAACTACTTTTAAAGAAAAGTTAGGTGAATTGGGAGTTATTTTCTGTTCAATCTCAGAAGCTGTAGAAAATCACCCGGATTTAATTAAAAAATATCTGGGTTCAGTAGTACCTGTTAAGGATAATTTTTATGCCGCTTTAAATGCAGCCGTATTTACCGATGGATCTTTTTGTTATATTCCGAAAGGGGTTAGGTGTCCGATGGAGCTTTCCACCTATTTCCGCATAAATGCGGCTGGTACAGGTCAGTTTGAACGTACCTTGATTGTTGCAGATGAAGGCTCTTATGTGAGTTATCTGGAAGGTTGTACAGCACCACAACGTGACGAAAACCAATTACATGCAGCGGTAGTTGAGATTTTTGCTCATGAAAACGCTTCGGTTAAATATTCAACTGTTCAAAACTGGTATCCGGGTGATAAAAACGGAGTAGGGGGTATTTATAATTTTGTAACCAAAAGAGGTATTTGTTTTGGAAACAACTCGAAAATTTCGTGGACACAGGTAGAAACGGGCTCCGCAGTTACCTGGAAATACCCTTCAGTAATCTTAAAAGGAGATAATGCCATTGGGGAATTTTATTCGGTAGCAGTAACTAATAATTACCAGCAAGCCGATACAGGTACCAAAATGATTCATTTGGGGAAAAACACCAAAAGTCGCATTGTTTCGAAAGGAATTTCGGCAGGTTTTAGTCAGAATTCATACAGGGGTTTGGTAGAAATTAGTAAGCGGGCAGAGAATGCCAAAAACTATTCTCAATGTGATTCTATGCTGTTGGGTGATAAATGCGGAGCACATACTTTCCCTTATATAGAAGTACATAATTCTACCGCATCGGTAGAACATGAAGCTACCACATCAAAGATTGGTGAAGACCAATTGTTTTATTGTAATCAACGTGGTATTGACACGGAATCGGCAGTGGCCTTGATTGTAAATGGCTATGCCAAAGAAGTTTTAAATCAATTGCCGATGGAATTTGCCGTAGAAGCACAGAAACTACTTGAAATTTCGCTGGAAGGCTCGGTGGGATAAGCAATAATGTATATATTTAACAGGAAAAGGCTGCCTTGGCAGCCTTTTTGAATATATTTAAATGATGAATTCATAAAAAGATGCGGTGTCTAATTCTCTTACTTTTCTTACTAAATATTGATACCAATGCTCAACAATTCAGGAAAATTGAAGTAGTAGTATTAGGTACATTCCATTTTGGTGAAAGTAATGATTATCAAAGTGGAAAACTGGAAGATTTGCTAAGCAATAAAAGACAAAAAGAAATAGCCGAAGTTGTCCGAAAGCTTGCCAAATTCAATCCTGATAAGATTTTTGTAGAAAACACACCTGAAGTTCAGGATTATTGGGATCAGGTTTTTGCAAATTATAAAAATGGACTGGAACCCAACGAAACTACCGCATCGAATGAAATTTTTCAATTAGGAATCAAACTTGCCCGGTTCACTAAAAACTCAAATGGCGTGCGATGTGTAAATTATGATTTCCCTGAATTCGAAGTTTCGGATAAACAAAATTTAAAACCTGAGCAGCTGTTTAACGCTTATTCCCATTATTTAAAAAGCAAAACGCCTGATCATTGGGAATTTCTTTTAACCAATCCATTGACCAAGGATATTTTTACCCGATACATGTCGAAAAATGATTCCTGGAAGAAACTCACGCTACGCGAACATTTATTGAAAATGAACGAACCATCTAATTTGCAGGAATTGGCTTATTTAAACGTATTGAGCTATATGGATCGCAATACCAACGGCGTTGGTGCAGAAATAAGCTCCAAATTGTATTACAGAAACCTACAGATTTTGCAAAATATCTACCTGAATATGTCTTTAAAAGACAATCGAATGCTCCTTATAATTGGAGCCGGTCACGCTCAAATACTGAAAGATATGATGAAAAATCATCCTTTATTTAAAGTGATTGAGGTGGCAGATGTGCTCAATTAATCTATAAATCTCTTTAAAATACCCTCGTAGCTATCGATTCTACGGTCACGGAAATAAGGCCAGGTAGTGCGGTAATATTCAGTAATTTCTGAATCAATTTCTTCTACATGTACTTCTTCTTTATCATGCGATGCCAGATAAATCAATCTACCGTGTGGATTTGCGATAAAGGAACCACCCCAGAATTGTTGATCTGCCTCACGACCAACCCGGTTTACAGAAATTATATGTATGCCATTTGCAACAGCATGACCACGTTGAATGGTTTGCCATGCTTCGTATTGTTCTTTGTTAATTAGTTCGCTTTGCTCATTCACATCCCAGCCAATTGCAGTAGGGTAGAAGATCATTTCCGCACCCATTAATGCGGTTATTCTTGCAGCTTCGGGGTACCATTGATCCCAACAGATTAAAACGCCCAATTTTCCGAATTTGGTTTCCCAAACTTTATAGCCTAAATCACCGGGTGTAAAATAGTACTTTTCGTAATATCCGGGATCATCCGGGATATGCATTTTGCGGTATTTTCCTAAATAGGAGCCATCTGCATCTATTATAGCTGTGGTATTATGATATAGGCCCATTGCTCTTTTTTCAAAAAGAGAGGCTATAATTACAATGCCCAATTCTTTAGCAAGTACCTGAAAACGTTCTGTTGTTGGTCCGGGAATGGTTTCTGCCAGATTGAAATTTTCCGGATCTTCTACATCGCAGAAATAGAGAGAGGAGAATAGTTCTTGTAAGCACACAATTTGTGCCCCTTTCGAAGCGGCTTCCCGGGTTTTTTCAAGTGCTTTTTGGATGTTTGTTTCCACATCGGCCACGCAACTCATTTGTACTATTCCAACGTTTACTTTCATTTCTGATCAAAGTTTAATTCCAAATCTTTTGCCCAATTCTTCCAGGCTTTCAATTACCTTATCATTCAATGGAATACCATTTTCAAGTCGCTCTTTCCTGAAATTTCGCTCCTGATCGCCGGGTATTTGAACCACCTGACCCTCCACAGCAGGGGCGGCCCGAAAACGTTTGATCCATCGATCCATATTTTCTTTAAAAACATCCGCCGGCTGAAAAGCATCTATACGCATGGCACCTAAGAAATGGCCGGTACCTTTTCCTACTAATTCTTCAGCAACTCCATGAAAACCTGCAGTTGCAAAAGGTGGCACCCAAGGACCAAAATTAGCACCGGAAAGAACACCCGAAAGTATATCAACGACTGCACCGAGTCCATAACCTTTGTGGCTTCCATGCTCACGGTCACCACCAAGAGGCAGTAGTCCGCCACCTTCTTTCACTGCATTATTATAGGTGGTCGGGTCACCGTTTTCATCCTGAGCCCAACCAATTGGCAGGGGTTCATTTTTTCTTTGCAGAATCTCCAATTTGCCGTATGCAACGGCAGTGGTGGCAAAATCAGCCAGAAAAGCGGGTTCTGTGGCTGCAGGAATGGCAACAGAGATCGGATTTGTTCCTAATAATTTCTCTTTCGAAAAAGTGGGAACCACCAAAGGAGCTGCATTGGTCATCGCCCAGCCAATCATGTCTTCGGCCAAAGCATGTGAAGAATGATAACCTGCAATTCCGAAATGATTGGAGTTTTGAACCGCCACCCAGCCTGTACCCACATTTTTGGCTTTTTCGATCGCTACTTTCATGGCAAAAGGTGCTACCACAAGCCCAAGTCCTTTGTCACCATCAACGGTTGCCGTACCTGGTGTTTCGTGAATTATTTTTATTTGCGGTTTTGGATTTAGCCTACCGTGATCGGAAAGCCTGACATAACCGGCTAAACGGGCGACTCCATGCGAGTCTACGCCATTTAAATCTGCTGATATCAGCACATCAGCAGCCAGTTTAGCATGCTCTTCCGAGCAGCCAATTGCCTGAAAAACGGATTCGGTAAAAATGCGTATTTGATTAGAATCTGCCATGTTTTTTATATCTCTATGCAAAAGTATCAATTTGAATCTTAAAAAAGAGGCTTTCATTTAGCTAAAAAAGATTTTTAGGCGTTATCTGAAAGCAGGCAAGTAAAAAACTGGTTAACTTGCATAAAAGAATATTAGAAACTTAAATCCCTTAAAATGCTAAAAAGATATTACTTTATATTTTTCCTGAGTATTTCATTGAATACTCTTGCTCAAACAGAAAAACGCGTAATTTCAGAAATAAGTCAGATAACCGTTTTCTTAAACCGGGCTCAAATAAATGCGGCGGTAAAAACAACAATTCCCGTCGGTATTTCTAAAATTGTAGTGGAAGATATAGCTTCTACTATTGATCAGCAATCTATAAAAATCGGTGGAAAAGGAGATTTTACCTTACTTTCGGTGAATTTTCAGCCTAATTTTTTGAATAAAAAAACCAAGGCATTGCAAGACTCTATCCGCATGACGGAAGAGGAAATGAATACGGTTAAAATGCTTTTGGAGGTGGCAAATAATGAGCAAAATATGGTTATGGCCAATGCCGAAATCAAAAGCGAGTCGGATGGACTAATCCCGGAGGACTTTAAAGAAATGATTGATTTTTTTAGAACAAAACTTACCGAAATTGGTACACGTAAACTGCAGTTGAACAGGCAATTACGTGAGCTTACTGAACTAAAAAGCAGACTTGAAAAACAACAAAATACAGATCCAAGTAGGAATATGCCTTTGGGTGATATCGTGTTAACTGTTTCGGCAAATACGGCAACTAATGCGGATTTAAGTCTCACCTATCTGGTTTACAATGCAGGATGGAATCCGGCTTATGACATTCGTGTACCAGATACCAACTCAGACGTTCAAATGACCTATAAGGCCAATGTCTATCAAAATACGGGTTTAGATTGGAAAAATGTAAAGCTCACTCTTTCTACAATTGATCCAAGTGCTGGTGGAACTAAACCCGAGTTATATCCGCAATACCTGAGTTTTTATACTCCACCTCCGGCTCAGGTCTATACCCGTTCGGCAAAAGTTTCGATGGAAGCACCGATGGCTGGTGCGATGAAAATGGAAGAGAGTAACGATATGGTATCTTCTGCAAACTTTACACAAGTTACAGAAACTACGCTTTCGGTAAATTTTGATATCAGTATTCCTTATAGCATAAAGTCAGGCGGGAAACCTGAGGCTGTGGAAATCAGGCAATATACCTTACCTGCAGATTATAAGTATTATCTAGTTCCAAAGTATGATACCAATGCATTTTTAGTCACCAAACTCAAAGATTGGGAGCAATATAATTTACTGCCAGGTGAGGCAAATGTATATTTTGAAGGCACTTTTGTGGGGAAAACTTTTGTGAACGGAAGTGGTACAAAAGAAGAATTATTGATAAGCCTGGGTAGAGATAAAAAAATAATAGCAGAAAGAAAAGAAATTCTGGATTACAAAGCCAGACGGACCATTGGATCTAATATTCGCGAAAATTTTGGATATCAAACCGTAATTAGAAATACGAAAAACGAAATGATCAATCTGGTAATTGAAGATCAGTTACCCGTATCACAAGACAGCGATATTTCAGTAAGTGTGGAGGATATTTCGGGAGCAGTACAAAATGCACAAGATGGCAAGCTGACTTGGGAATTGAGCATTCCTCCGGCCCAAAGCCGTGAAATACAGCTGAAATACGAAGTGAAATACCCAAAAGATAAGACCATTAATGGATTGTAAATAATGCTGGAAAAGATGATTCGCCGATTATTAAACTATTTTGTACGGGGACTGCTTTTTACAGCCCCTGTAGGCCTAACTATACTTATACTTTACAGTGCTTTTGATTTTGTAGATAGTTTGGTAAGAATACGCTTTCCCACTGGCACTGCCAATCAGCAATTTTTTATTCCGGGCCTCGGTTTTTTGATTGTGGTTGGAGGAACCATGTTGGTGGGCTTTGTTTTTACTGTTTTATTACCTCAAACTTTACAAAATCTGATTGAAAACTGGATAAAAAGACTTCCTTTGGTTAGTATTTTTTATTCTGCTTTTAAAGATTTAATTTCTGCTTTTGTTGGTGATAAAAGAAAATTTAAACAAGCTGTTTTGGTTACGATTAACAACGAATCTAACATTAAGAAACTGGGTTTTATTACGCAGGAAAGCCTGGATGAAATCGGTGAAGATGATTTAGTTTCGGTATATTGTCCGCATAGTTACGCATTTTCAGGCGAAATGTTTATTGTCCCCAGAACTCAGGTGAAATACCTGAATATACCAAGTGCCGAGGTTATGAAGTTGATTATCTCAGGTGGAGTTTCTTTCAAAGAATAGTAGCGATTGCTAATGAAATATTTGTTTTTTTTCTTCTTAATAAGTTTTTGGTGTCAGGCTCAGGATTCGCATTTGCGGGAAGCAGATTCTGTAGAGGAATTACTTCGAAAAAAGAACCCCAACCAATTTCGGGCTATGGAAAATAAGGAAAAATACCTGGCCTTGGAAAAAGTAAAAACGGGTAAAAGAAGAAGAATATTTCTGGGAGATACTTTTCGGTTTAAAACAGATCAAGGCTTAGTTTTTCAGGATGAGTTAACCCGCTTGACGGACTCTACATTTGCAATAACCTATTTCGACCAAACCAGTAACCGGTATGAAATCCGGAATTTTTCCCTTAGTGATGTAGAAAAAGTTTACAAAAGAAATAAATACCAAGGCCTGAAATGGGGATTATCGGTAGCTACGCTTGCTCCACTTATTTACGACTGGATTTACTTTAAGGTTAAGCCCTGGCAAAATTCTCAAGCCATAGTTCCCATGATTTTAGTGCAAAGTGGAGCATTGCTATTGGGAAATAGCAAGAAATTTTTCAATGGAGTAGGATTGAACGAAAACAAGATTTTAAGGGTAATGCAGTATTGATATTTGAGATAAAATTCCTCATTCAAAATCAAAGGTTCTATCTTTGCGGCTCGATTTCAAAAAAGTTGCGTATTCATGGAGCAAATCAGCATAAAAAAACAAACCCGAACATTTCAGGAAACCATTAAACTGGCATCTTCTAAAAGCGAAAGCAATCGTGCTTTAATCATAAATGCACTGTGTGGTTTTAAAGGAGAACTTAAAAACCTGGCTTCTGCCAGAGATACACAGACTATGATCCGCCTTTTGCAGGAGGAAGATGGCCCCATTGCCGATGTATTAGATGCTGGTACTACCATGCGTTTTCTTACAGCTTATTTTGCATCAAAAGGTCAAACGAAAGAATTGACCGGCACTACCCGCATGCAGGAGCGTCCTATTGGAATTTTGGTGGATGCCTTGAGAAAAATCGGTGTGGAAATCGAGTATTTAAATAAAGAGGGTTATCCGCCACATCAGATTAAGGGTTTTAAAGAACAAATAAGCGATACCTTGCAAATAAGAGGCGATGTAAGTAGCCAGTATATTTCAGCATTACTGATGATTGCTCCAACACTGCCAAAAGGTTTAACTTTAGAGTTGACCGGCGAACTTGGCTCCATTCCTTATATCACCATGACCATTCAACTGATGGAAGAATTCGGGGTGAAAACAGATGCTGATTGGGAAAATAAAATGCTTAAAGTAAAACCACAAAAATATAAACCGGTTTCATTTCAGGTAGAATCCGATTGGTCCGGTGCCAGCTAT
The DNA here is from genome assembly GCA_024645245.1 of Jiulongibacter sp. Lineage (GTDB taxonomy): Bacteria > Bacteroidota > Bacteroidia > Cytophagales > Spirosomataceae > JAHEBN01. Next base: position 17,468 of record JAHEBN010000022.1, read on the forward strand.
TGGTACAGCCTGGTTGCATTATCGCCATATGAAGATACGCGTGTAGAATTGTTGGGATTAAAGAAAAATTCACTACAAGGCGACAGTGCCATTGTTCAGATAATGAATTATTTAGGAGTGAAAAGTGAATTCAATTTAACCGGAGTTGTTTTAACTAAAAAAGATTCAAAAGCAAGTTTAGAATGGGATTTTACCAATTGCCCGGATTTGGCTCAGACAGTTGCTGTCACTTGCGTTGCCAAAAATATTCCGGCTAAATTTACCGGAATTGAAAGTTTAAAAATTAAGGAAACAGATCGGGTACTTGCACTTCAAAATGAATTAGCAAAATTGGGTGGAGTTCTTCAGGAAATCGAAGAAAATTATTTGTACGAAGTTAAAAAAGTGACTGAAATCACGGAAACACCAGTTATAAAAACATACGAAGATCACCGCATGGCTATGGCTTTTGCTCCCGTAGCCATGATTCACGACATTGTGATAGAAGAGCCAGGGGTGGTGGTGAAATCTTATCCCGAATTTTGGGACGATATGGGCAAAGTACTGAGCTATGCCTGAATAATTAATATTTACTTTTGTGGCCTGTTCTTAAAAGAACGGGCTTTTTTGCTAATTTTAGCTAATAAATAATTTGTCATGCAATTTCTATCTGACATACCCTGGTGGGGATATATTTTACTTATTTTACTGATTATCGGAATCAGAGATGTTTTACAAAAAAATCATACGATTACAAACAACTTTCCAATTGTAGGGCATCTGAGGTATTGGTTAGAAAGTGTCGGTCCAGAACTTAGGCAATATATTGTAGCAAATAACCGGGAGGAGTTACCATTTAACCGAAGACAACGTAGCTGGATTTATGCCTCTTCCAAAAAAGAAAACCATTATCAGGGTTTTGGTACCGATCAGGATTACAAGGAAGCAGGTTATATTTTCATTAAACCTTCTCTATTGGCTTATAAGTCGGATGGAAAAGAACCTCAATCAATCAAATCTGCTAAAATAATTGGTGGGCACAGGCAAAAGCCTTTTCGACCCAATTCCATAATTAATATTTCGGCAATGAGCTATGGTTCGCTATCGGCAGCAGCTATAACCGCTTTAAATACTGGAGCCCATAAATTTGGTTGTTACCACAATACTGGAGAAGGTGGCTTGTCTCCATATCATAAAATGGGAGCAGATGTATGTTTTCATTTTGGGACAGGATATTTCGGAGTACGCGATGAGGCGGGAAATTTCAGTATGGCTAAAATGAAGCATTTGGTTGAAACTAATCCGGAAGTGAAAATGATCGAGGTAAAATTATCCCAAGGTGCCAAACCTGGAAAAGGTGGAGTATTACCCGGATCAAAAATTACTAAGGAAATTGCCGATATAAGGCATGTGAAAATGGGCGAAGATGTACTTTCACCGGCTACACATTCGGCATTTAGTAATGTGACAGAACTTGTGGACTTTGTAGAAAATATTGCCAATGAAACCGGATTGCCTACCGGCATTAAGTCTGCCGTAGGAAAATTAGAAATGTGGGAGGAATTGGCTGATTTAATGATTAAAACCGGTAAAGGACCAGATTTTATTACGATTGATGGGGGAGAAGGAGGCACAGGAGCGGCTCCTCCATCTTTTGCGGATCATGTTTCGCTACCCTGGGTGTATGCTTTTTCGGCAGTTTATAAAATTTTCCAAAAGCATCGACTTACGCATAGAATCACGTTCATTGGTTCTGGTAAATTAGGATTACCCGAAAGTGCAATTATGGCAATAGCCATGGGAGCAGATATGATCAATGTTGCCCGTGAGGCTATGATATCTATAGGTTGTATTCAGGCACAAAGTTGCCATACTAACCGCTGCCCTACAGGAATTGCCACTAATAATAAATGGCTGGAAAAAGGGCTTGACCCCGCTCTAAAAAGTGAGCGGTTTTACAGCTACATGAAAAATTTCAGCAAAGAAATAATGGAGATTACCCACGCCTGCGGCTACCAGCATCCTTGTGAATTTAATATGGATGATATTGACATCTCAATGGGCGATAATAACCATACTACCCCTTTACGAGTGGCTTATGGATATCAGAAAGATTTGGTGGTTTGTTCTAATGATTGAATTAAGTCTGTATCACCCCCACATTATACCTTTCCATTTCGGAATTATGGTTGGCCGCATCAATACCTAAAGAAATAATTTTTCGGGTCTCCAGCGGGTCAATAACGCCGTCGGTCCATAATCGGGCTGCTGCGTAATACGGACTCATTTGTTCTTCGTACCGATCTTCAATTTCTTTCAGTAGGGCGTCTTCGTCGGTTTTTTCCATCATCTTTCCTTTTCTTTTCATGGCTGCCTGTTCAATTTGAAGAAGGGTTTTGGATGCCGAACCACCACTCATTACTGCCATTTTTGCTGATGGCCAGGCATAAATTAATCGCGGATCATAGGCTTTTCCACACATGGCGTAATTGCCTGCTCCATAGCTATTTCCAATTATAAAAGTGAATTTAGGAACCACCGAATTGGCCATGGCATTCACCATTTTGGCACCATCTTTTATTATGCCGCCGTGCTCACTGCGGCTGCCAACCATAAAACCGGTAACATCTTGCAGAAATACAAGCGGTATTTTCTGTTGATTACAATTCATGATAAACCGGGCTGCTTTATCGGCAGAATCAGAATAAATTACACCTCCCATTTGCATTTCTGTGGAGCCTCCTGATTTTTTAGCTTTTACAATTAATCGTTGATTGGCCACTATTCCCACTGCCCAACCTTCAATTCTGGCCAAACCGCAAAGTATAGTTTGACCATAATCCGGTTTATATTCATCAAACCCGGAGTTGTCTGTAAGCCGGTAAATAATTTCCCGCATATCATAGGGTTTTAGTCTGTCTTCGGGTAGGATAGAATATATTTCTTCTTCCTTTAAAACCGGACTTTTACTTTCTTTCCTGTCAAAACCCGCCTTGGTGTTATGGCCCATTTTGTCCATAATCCCTTTTATAGCATCCAGGCAGCTTTCATCATCGGGGAATTTATTATCAGTCACTCCCGAAATTTCAGAATGCGTTTGAGCACCGCCAAGTGTTTCATTATCAATGTCTTCACCGATGGAAGATTTCACCAGATACGATCCCGCAAGAAAAACAGAACCTGTGCCTTCTACAATCATGGCGTAATCCGACATAATAGGCAAGTAGGCTCCACCCGCCACACAACTCCCCATAATGGCGGCAATTTGCGGTACACCGATTGAAGAAAGTCGGGCATTGTTTCGGAAAATCCTTCCGAAATGCTCTTTATCGGCAAATACTTCGGATTGTAAGGGCAAATAGATACCAGCTGAATCCACGAGGTAAATAATGGGTATACGGTTTTCCAAAGATATTTCCTGGGCACGCAGGTTCTTTTTGGCAGTAATCGGAAACCAGGCTCCGGCTTTTACAGTTGCGTCATTACTTACTACTATACAGAGTCTGCCGGATACATAACCTAAAACACAAATCACTCCACCATTCGGGCAGCCGCCTTCTTCTTCATACATCCCCTCACCGGCAAAAATCCCGATTTCCTGCCAGGGCATATTTTCGTCTAACAAATAATTAATTCTTTCAAATGCGGTAAGTTTACCTTTCGACTTATGTTTGGCAATTTTATCCAATCCTCCACCTAATCGTAAATTTTGATTCCTCTCACTAAGTTCTTCTAATGATTCTTTCATGTTGGATAGTAATTTGATAGTAAGTTAAGAAAGAAAATTTGGAAAAAAGCCATTCAATTGCATCTTCGGCTAACATAAATGGATAATTTTTGGTCTATTCCAAATTAATTTTCGTTATATTAACATATACTTCATTGAAAACTATCAGGACATGCACACGATAACAGAGAATAATTTAGAAATGAGTGAAATGATCAGCCAAAGTGCCCGTGAATTTGCTCAAACATACATTTTACCTAATTTGATGGAATGGGATGAAGCCCAGGTTTTTCCGATAGAATTATTTAAAAAAGCCGGAGAATTAGGTTTTATGGGAATTTTGGTGCCGGAAGAATACGGAGGTTCTGGTTTAGGCTATCAGGAATACATTAGTATTTTGGATGAAATTTCGCAGGTATGTGGTTCAATAGGACTTTCCATTGCGGCACATAATTCATTGTGCACCAATCATATACTTACCTTTGGTTCAGAAGAACAAAAGCAAAAATATTTACCCAAACTAGCATCAGCATTTTGGATAGGCAGTTGGGGACTTACTGAAACCGGAACTGGATCAGACGCCGGAGGTTTGGCAACTACAGCCATAAAGGATGGCGATTATTTTGTTTTAAACGGTTCAAAAAACTTCATTACGCATGCAATTAGTTCGGATGTTTCGGTGGTAATTGCCCGAACAGGCGAAAAAGGGGATAAGCATGGAATGTCAACATTTATCCTGGAAAAAGGCACTGCAGGCTTTAGTTCAGGCAAAAAAGAAAACAAATTGGGTATGCGGGCGTCAGAAACTGCCTGTTTGTTTTTTGATAATTGCAGAATTCATAAGTCGCAGTTGATTGGTGAAATAGGAGAGGGTTTTGTTCAGGCACTTAAATTGTTGGATGGCGGTAGAATTTCCATTGCTGCACTATCCTTAGGAATCGCCAGAGGTGCCTATAACTGTGCCTTAAAATATGCCAAAGAAAGAGAACAATTTGATAAGAAAATCATTGAATTTCAGGGAGTTGGTTTTAAATTAGCAGAGATGGCAACTAAAATTGAAGCAGCGGAACTATTGACTCGAAATGCCGGAAAATTGAAAAATGAAGGTCAGAAAGTGACCAAAGAATCGGCAATGGCCAAACTTTTTGCTTCCGAGACAGCGGTTGAAGTTTCAAACGAAGCGGTGCAGATACATGGTGGCTATGGTTTCACAAAAGACTTTCCAGCTGAAAAATTTTTCCGGGATGCCAAACTCTGCACAATAGGAGAAGGCACATCCAATATTCAAAAAATGGTCATAACAAGAGAAATTTCAAAATAAATGAAGGCTATTGATTTGATTGAATGCCCGCGAGATGCTATTCAGGGATTGGAAAAGATAATTACTACAGATCGGAAAGCAGCTTATATTCAGGGGCTTATTGATTCCGGATTTTTTCATACCATTGATTTCGGAAGTTTTGTTTCACATCGGGCAATTCCACAAATGGCGGATACGGCACAAGTGGTGCAACAATTGAATTGTGAAAAATCAAATACCAAATTATTGGCCATAGTGGTGAATGAACAAGGTGCTTTGGCTGCCTCCGAATACACTAAAATACATTATCAAGGTTTTCCTTTTTCTGTTTCCGAAACATTTCAACTTAGAAATACAAAAGCAGATAGAAATCAGGCTTTCGAAAGGTTATTGCGTATCAAAGAAATTTCGGAAACTGCAGGGCAACAGTTGGTTACCTATATTTCCATGGCTTTTGGAAATCCATATGCCGATTATTGGTCCGCTGATTTGGTGCTGGAATGGGTGGATAAAATTGCAGGTGCGAGAGTAAAAATTATATCATTGGCCGATACTACAGGAATTGCCAAAACATCGGATATTTCGATTTTATTTAAAGCCTTGATCAATCAATTTCCCGATATTACTTTTGGAGCACATTTTCATACGAATTCTTTGGATTGGGAAGCGAAAATTAATGCGGCCTACGATGCAGGTTGTCGACGTTTCGATGGAGCCATATTAGGCTTTGGCGGCTGTCCAATGGCCGAAGATGAATTAGTTGGAAATATGTCCACCGAGAATTTATTGGTCTTTAAGGAAGAAACGGATTTGGTGAAAATTGAAAAATTAAAAGAATCATTCAGGCAATTAGTCCTTTAAGTTATTCATTAATAGCGTTATGGAAGATTTGAATAGTATCATTCTGGATTACTTTATTGTTTCTGAAAACGATAAAGTTCTTACGGTTAAGCTAAGCCGTCCCCAAAAAAAGAATGCTTTTACTCCAGGAATGATTTCAGAATTAAACTGGCTGCTTAACTACGCTAATGAAAAATCCGAAATCTGGATTATATGTCTGGAAGCCTCCGGGAATGTTTTTTGTGCTGGAATGGATCTAAAATCATTTCAAAATCGGGAATACGAAAAACTTAATTCCGGAGTCGAATTGGTGGATTTACCTTTGGGTAAAGTAATGAGAAAATCAATAAAACCCATCATTGCTAAAGTAAATGGTCCGGTGTTGGCTGGTGGTTTCTTACTGATAAATGAATGTCATTTTGTTATAGCTTCTGATAAAGCCTGGTTTCAATTGCCTGAGACAGGTATTGGTTTGTTCCCATTTCAGGTGTACGAAAGTTTGGAAAGACTTATTGGGAAGCGTAAAGCGTTGGAATTATGCATTTTAGGCCAAAAGATAACTGCTCAGGAAGCTAAAGAAATTAACTTGATAAATGAAGTTTATAATGAAGAAGAACTCGAAATCCAGGGTAACATTTGGATAGAAAAGATAAAGTCAAATGCACCTTTGGCTATCTCAAAAGGTATACAAGCAATTAATGAATTAGAAAATACGGGTAATAGTGAGACTCAGGAGGTCTTGAAAAGAGAATTAGAAATGCTAAGGAAATCGCAGGATGCCCAGGAGGGAATTGAGGCTTTTTTCGAAAAGAGAAATCCAAACTGGACAAATTCCTAAGCCATTTGATAGCTCACTCCGAAACTATCCAAAAACTTCAGGAGAGTCTTCACGTGTACTCCCCAGCCCACATTTAGAAATTGATTCTCTTCAATTTCCTGATCACCTTTTTTTACTTTAGGCGAAAAACCCAGAGGTAAATGCCGGGTTTGAGACTGAATCGCCCAAATATTTCCGTCTTTGTCAAAAATAGGTCCGCCACTTTGACCTCGTAAGCCAGGTGAAGAGGTTTCCAGAAATAAATATTCATATTTACCATCTGGTGATTTACCCGTTTGGGCATTACGTGTATACATACCTTCTATCGGGAATCTGGGTACCGGTAAAGAGTTTTTATCCAAAGTAAAACCGCCCGTTTGAGGATTAAAAGTGCCATTGACCTCATGAAAAGGAAAACCAAGTTTGCATAACGATCTACCTGGTTTCATGTTATCCGGATTTATAAATTTCGGGTAAACCTGTCCGGCTTTTGCCGTAAAGTTTTCTATTTTTCCAAGTGCCAGATCATTCTCTTTCAAAATGTGAAACTGAGAAATCCGGTTTTGATCTGCTCCCCACCAAATGCTGTGGTGCGTTATTTTTTTCGGATTTGGTAATTTATCTGCTGTTGGTGTATTTTGAGAAGCAGGTGATTGTATTTCAAGCAGCATATTTAGCATGTGTGCTGCAGTAACTATCCAACCCTCGGAGTTTATGATTACGAATGAGCCCAATCCATTTTCAACACTTCCATCAGAAAATCGACTGGATAAAATTACCGGATAGGTAAACTGACTTGCGATTTCGTATGCATTTACAAACATGTGGTATTATTTACTTATAGATTTCCTTTCTGGAAGCCAATAAGGTATTATGCATTAATGATGCCACAGTCATAAGACCAACACCACCTGGCACGGGCGTAATAAAACTTGATTTAGGAGCTACCTCATCAAATTTTACATCTCCTTTTAGTGCAAAACCACTTTTCTTGGAAGCATCGACCACGCGGGTAAGACCCACATCGATTACCACTGCACCTTCTTTCACCATATCGGCAGTAATAAATTCTGGACGACCAAGGGCGGCAACAATAATATCAGCTTGAAGGGTTATTTCTTTCAAATTTTGTGTACGACTATGCGTCAATGTAACTGTGCAATTACCCGGATAGGCATTCCGCTGCATTAAGATACTCATAGGTAAGCCTACAATCTGACTTCTGCCCACTACCACGCAGTGTTTTCCGGCAGTAGGAATTTCGTATCTTTTAAGTAATTCCATTACACCATATGGTGTGGCCGAAATATATGCCGGAAGGCCTTTTGCCATTCTTCCAATATTTATCGGGTGGAAACCATCCACATCTTTTTTAGGATCAATTGCTTCAATTATTTTATCAACATCGATATGATCGGGTAGGGGAAGCTGCACAATAAAACCATCAATATCTTCATCCATATTCAGATCATTAATGATTTCTAAAACTTCTTCTTCGGTGGCGTGAGCGTCACGCCTTACCAGGGTTGATTTAAAGCCAATTTGCTCACAGGATTTTATTTTACTGGCCACGTAGGTTTCACTTGCACCATTATCACCAATCAAAACAGCAGCCAAATGAGGAATTTTTCCACCTTCTTTTATCGTTTTTTCAACTTCTATTCTTAATTCTTCTTTAACCTGATTTGATATAAGCTTACCGTCGATTATTTGCATAATTTTTTTATTTTTCTAAATAGGCCAAAACCTTTTTCATTTCAAATTCATCTTCTCCCGAAATACTCAGGTAATTATTTCCCTGAATATATCCTTTGCCATATTTTTGATACGATTTCCAGATGTGATCTATAAACCAGGTGGGCTCATATCCCCAACGTTGATCCATCGCTTTTCTTATTAAAAATGTTCTTTTCGAAATTTTGACAAGTATTTTTTTATCGAAAATTCCGAATGTTTTAGGGTCGTTAAAAGCGAAAAGCCCTTCTACAATTACAATATCAAATCGCTCCTTAAACTCCAATAATATTTCATAAAGCATCTCGTGATCAATGGATTCCGGAGATTCCCAGTCTGTTCTGCCTTTAATTTTGGGAATTTCAGTTTCGGGAAAAACAAAATCATCCTGATGGAAAATGATAGCCTTTTTACCATTTCGACGGAAAAACGTCACTAATAAATTAGCAAGTGTGCTTTTTCCTGATCTGCTTATTCCACCTATTCCTATCAACATAACTTATTCGCTTAGAACCAATTCTTTTTGCGGGTACTTACTCCTAAAGCACCTAAAAGCGATCTCGTTAATATGTTTGCTGCAGTACGACCAACTTGCCTCGCAGTGGTACTTGTAAGAATGGTTTCTAAAGTCGATTTTTCTTGTTTCGCTCTACCAACTTTGGCTGGTGTTTTATCTTCTTCTTCAGCCGCTTTTTCTAATTTTTTGTTCAAAATTTCGTAAGCACTTTCGCGATCTACCACTTTATTGTACTTATCCACTAATTTTGAACCAGCCAAAAGATCATTTATTTCAGAATCGGTTAAAACATCCATGCGGCTTTTGGGAGGACACATATAAGTAACAGCAAGCGGAGTAGGTACGCCTTTTTCGTTCAAGGCAGTAACCAGTGCTTCCCCAATCCCCATGGAAGTAATTACCGTTTCTGTATCGTAAAAGTCGGTAAGTGGATAATTATCAGCAGCTTCTTTTATTTTTTTTCTATCCGAGGCCGTAAAAGCCCTTAATGCATGTTGAATTTTCAAACCTAATTGACTTAAAACCGAAGCTGGCACATCTTGTGGATTCTGCGTACAGAAATAAATTCCAACGCCTTTGGAACGAATCAACTTAATCACGGTTTCAATCTGTTGAAGCAATGCTTTGGATGCTTCCTGAAAAACCAAGTGAGCTTCGTCAATAAAAATTACCAGTTTAGGCCTGTCTTCATCGCCTGCTTCGGGCAAACCTGCATATAATTCGGCGAGAAGACTTAGCATAAATGTCGAAAAAAGTTTTGGTCTGTCCATCAGGTCAATTACCCGAAGAATTGAAATCATACCCCGACCATTCTTATCTATCCGCATCAGATCGTCTACATCAAACGATGTTTCCCCAAAAAACAAATCGGCACCTTGTTGTTGCAATTCAATCACTTTACGCATTATAGTTCCAAGCGAAGTGGTTGACATTTTACCGTAACTGTTTTCAAAGTCAGCTTTACCTTCATCCGATAAAAACTGAATAACTTTTATAAAGTCTTTAAGATCTAGCAAAGGCAAAGCCTGGTCGTCGCAATATTTGAATAAGGCAGAAAGTATGCCCTCCTGCGTATCATTCAGGCCCAGAATTTTGGCTAGAAGAATAGGTCCGAATTCAGATACTGTTGCTCTTAATCTAACTCCTTTTTGATCACTTAGTGTTAATAGTTCTACCGGATAACCCGTTGGTGTGTAGGTGATTCCCGCTGCATTGGTGCGTTCCAGAATAAAATCTTTCGCTTCACCGGGCTGGGCAATACCACTTAAATCGCCTTTAATATCCATCATAAGTACTGGAATACTATTATCACTCATGGCTTCAGCCAGTACTTGTAAACTTTTGGTTTTACCAGTACCCGTAGCACCGGCAATCAGGCCATGACGGTTTAAGGTTTTTAGTGGTATTTTTATAATCGCTTCAGGTACAACCTGATCTTCGTACTTGGATGCACCTAAAATGAGCGATTCGCCTTTAAATGTGTATCCTTGATTAATAGATTTTATAAAGTCTTCTTTCTTACTCATCTTTTATTGATAATTTCAGGGATTAATAGAAACAAAAGTAATTAAAAACAAAAAATAATAAAGCCTTTATACCTTAAGAGGCAAACAAAATGGAAGATATACTAAAAAAAATGGCCGTTACCTTAATGATAGCGGCCGGTGGCTTGATGTTTTTATTTCTTTTAATTGATTTAGAAATATTTGGAACAGGCGTAAAAATAAGTAATATGTATTACCTGTTCATGGCAATTGTATTTTTGGCTGGCATTGGACTTTTCAGAATCCGAAAGAATTTCCGATAATCAGATTTCGATATTTCCCCAATACTTCCCGCTTTTTATGTGATCAATTACAGTGGTACTTACTCCAAATTGCTTGGCCAATATACGTATACGGGTTTTTCCCTCACGTAATCTTTTCTTTAAGACTTTAACCTGAGCAATGGTAAGTTTTACACCTTTACCTTTTTTGATAAGTAATTGTTGCTGGTATTCACTGGCATCTTTTACATCGTAATAAAAGGCGTAATAATCATCTTTGGTTACCCATTTCAGATTTTTAACCTCATTATTCTGGATATCTTTATCCAAATGAATAATCATATTCTTAATTTCCGGATCGTCATTTGGGATGAAAAGTTTAGCTACCTCCAGATGTATACGTCGATGATAAGTTAATACTCTTCTACGGCCATCTTCGGGCGTAGGATTAAAATAGCTGAAGTTTACATTTATGGGTTTTCCTGCTTCAACCTTCTTATGTATCAAGCGGCCATCCTTTTTTACATCCTCGTAATAGGAGGCAACACGGCCATAATTAGAAATAGAATACTTTCTTTTTCTTAAATGACTATATTGATCTACATACTCCTTCCAAACCTCTTCGGGGTAGCTTACCAATTTTATTTTGGGAAGCTGTAATGGTGGTACAGACTTTCTTTTTTCTGACATTTTGGCTATTTTAATAAAAATTTTACTTCCGGAAGTGGGACCAATATAGGGACAGTAATAGCTATGATTTCAATGCATGTGGAAGAGATACAAAACTGACCAAAATAAATTTTAATATCAAGCAGAATTCATTAATTCTTCAATTTCCTCGGCCAAAAGTGGGATTTTAGCTGCGAGATTCATTGGTCCCTTTTCTGTTATAAGAATATCATTTTCAAGTCGGATGCCAAAAGCTTCTTTTTCAATGTATATACCTGGCTCACATGTGAAAATCATACCCGCTTGAAAGCTAATATACCTGCTCCCCACATCGTGCACATCTAAACCCAGCGGATGAGAAATACCATGTGGAAAATACTTTTGAACCAGTTTTTCATTATCGTCCTTTCCAAAATTTTCGCCCAAACCTATTTTATGAAGTACAGATGCGATAAATGAGATGATTTCTTTTTTTACTTCCAGTAAATTATTGCCAGGTCTTAATAATTCAGTTGCAAAAAATAGAATATCGAGCACGGCTTCATACACTTCTTTTTGTCTTGGACTAAATTTACCATTTGCAGGAATCGCTCTGGTGATATCTGCATTGTAATTGGCGTATTCTGCACCGAAATCAATCAGGATTAAATCTCCATCTTTGATTTGTTCATTATTAGAAATATAGTGCAAAATACAGGCATTTGAACCACTCGCTACTATAGGTTGAAAAGCATGACCTCTTGAACGGTTCATTAAGAACTCGTGCGTAAGTTCTGCTTCCAGTTCAAATTCATATTTTCCCGGTTTAACCGATTTTAAGACTCTTCTGAATGCTTTTTCCGATATGGAAATGGCTTTCTTTATTAATTCGATTTCAATATCTTCTTTTTTTAATCTTAAGTTGGCTAAAATCGGAGCCAATCTTTTTATTGGATGTAAAGAGAATTTTTGGCGAATTGAATTATTGAATCTTTCGTTTTTTGCGAGAAATCCATCTTTTAAAGGATTAGATTCATTCGAATTCAGATAAATAATTTCTCCCGTAAGTTTTCATCCGGGTGATCAGGGAAAATTAACAAATAGGTATCTTCCTGATCGATTCCTGTTAAATAAAACAGATCATTATTTTGCCGAAAACCCATAATGCCGTCGGCATTGGTAGGCAAAACATCGTTCGAACAGAACAGGGCAATCCCTTTAGGATCAAGTTTTATTTCTAACTTTTTCCTGTTTATTTGGAAAAGATTTGTATTAATTTGTTCGTAACGCATTTTAATTGAGTCGCAAAACCATCAAACCACTGTGTTTTTTAATGCGATTAATGTAGCTTAATAAAGGTTCGTCCGAGATTACCACTTCTTTTTGTTCCGTCGATGCGTGCATGAAATGCAATTGATTTCCTTGCCAAATTGCGAATCCTTCGTGATTTACATCCAAACCTTCTACTGTTGAAGTAAAAGCAATAATATCACCATCTTTAATTTCTTTCAATTTAGTTGGCAAAGTAACTTTTGGTATTTCGTAAAATGCGTTGACTGCCAAATCATTCTCCATTTTCTGTATCTTGGCAAGCATATTATTATCGGTTTTAAAGGCCGGATAATATTGCCTGTGCGTACTCATGAAGTTTATTTTTTTTGCCTTTTTAATCCCGATTTTGGCGGTTACATTAGAAAGTATATTTTTTTTCTCCGCCTCTAGAGCCCAGTCCGTAAAATAATGAATACGAGAGGCGTAGTCTGTAATTTCTCCGTTTCGGTATCTTAAGTTGGTGATGTTATCTAGCACAGCTTGCTCATTATCAAGTCCTTGTTGATGTGCGAGTGCCATGGCCAACATGGTTTCTACAAAGGTGTAACAATCAAAACCATCGGTTCTGCAAATTAATTTTTCTGTATCACCCTCCAGAGTACCTCCTATATAGGGCGTGCCCAGGTAGTTTTTACCCAGTTCAAGTACTTGGCGTGGTGTTTCGGTACTACTGGTTTTCTGAAGGATTTCAGAAATAGAAGCCTTTTGAGCATTTACACTTAGGCAAATCACAAAAAGTAGTAAAAAGGCCGGAGCCGAAAGTTTCATTTTTAATATTTTTGGATGAAGATATCTTTAAAACGTAAAATTGAGAAATGTATGCACTATTTTAAAAATTAATTCAGATTAAATTACTTTTTAGAAGCGGTGAAACATCAAATATGCTGATTTTGTTAAAGAAATTAGGAAAGCTTATCCCAAATAGGTGCTATTTTCCTCTTACTTTCCTAATTTTGTCGGTCTTTAGCTTTCGCAGCTTGACAAAAACAGTTTAAGATAAAAATTAAAGGGTGTTGAATAATACCCAAGCCGCAATAGGAATGAGTAAAATGATGTCGCTGGAGCACCTCTCCAGTATTCGCGGAGCAGAGTCTTCAGAAGCAGTGGAAAAACTGTTTGAAGCAATAAAGAATGCCAAATCAAGTAATTCAGATAGCAGCCACAGGTTGAAAAATACGGCTGTGGAATTGGACGATTTACGTAATGATGAGGTCATTGAAAGCTCAGAAGATGTGAAAAAATTGATACGTCAGAATTTTCCGATGGAAAAAAATGGATACCTGGTTGTGGCTAAAGTTATAGAAGAATAATGGGATCGGAAATACAGAGAATTCACCAATTATTGGTTGAGAAAAAGATAAGTTGTACAGATTTGGTTCAGGGAAAATTGGATGAATTGACAAAAAGCACTTCAAATACTTCAAATTTCCTGCTGACAGATTATGCATTGAATCTGGCAAAAAAAGTAGACCAAAATATAGCTAACGGGAAAGAAATTGGGATTTTAGAGGGAATTCCCTTTGGAATTAAAGATGTTTACCTGCTGCAAGGTTCACCAGCTTCTGGTAGTTCAGATTTTCTTCGGAATTATATTTCTCCATATACCGCAACAGCTATTCAAAAATTACTTGATGCAGGTGCAATTCCAATTGTTAAAGAAAATTGCGATAGTTTCGGTCACGGTAGTAGCAATGAAAACAGCGTATTCGGAGCTGTAAAAAATGCAGTTAATGAAAAATTAGTGGCTGGAGGCTCCAGTGGAGGTAGTGCCGTTAATGTGGCAAAAGGGTACACTGTATTTTCCATCGGTGGCGATACCGGTGGCTCAGTCAGGCAGCCCGCCGGATACAACAAAGTCTATGGTTTAAAACCCACCTATGGCCGTATTTCAAGATATGGAATAATGGCCTATGCCTCTTCTACCGATGTGGTGGGTCCGATTGCACGTACAATGGAAGATATTCTGATGGTACTTAATGTAATGTCCGGGAAAGATTATCACGACCAAACAACCATAAATTCGGATAACATTAGTTTAAGTGATTGTCAGGATAAGGAAGCGGCCCAAAAGCTAAAAGTTGGGTACTACAAAAGTTTTATAAACAATAAGGCCATTGAACCGGGTATCAAAACCGATTTTATGGCTTTAATTGAAAAGATAAAAGGCCAGGGAATAGAAGTTGTAGAGCTTGATTTTCTTGATTCCGAGACTTTGGTATCTACCTATTATACGCTTGCCATGGCCGAAACCGCCTCAAATCTGGCCAGATTGGATGGAACCAATTATGGAAATCGCATTACCGGCACCAATCTGAAGGATACTTATGCCATTACGCGTTCCGAAAATTTTACCGTAGAAACGAAAAGAAGAATCGTTGGTGGAAATCAGGTTTTATCTCAAGGTCATTCGGAAGAAATATACCTGAAAGCGAGGCAAATACGTGATATTATTACTGAGCAGTTTGAATCAGAATTTGAGGAAGTAGATATTATTTTATCGCCGGTTTCGCCGAATAATGTTCCCGAAATTGGTAATAGCCTGAAAGATCCCATGACCATGTATTTATCAGATGCCTACACGGTCGGGTTTAGTTTGGGCGGTTTACCCACGCTTTCTGTGCCAGTAGGGCCATCAACCGGTTTGCAGGTGACGGCAGCTAAAAATCAGGAGCTTAAAATCCTTCAATTTTCAAATTTAATAACAGCCTAATTTAATGGATATTGAACAATTGACAGCGGAACTCGCTGCCCACGATTTAGAATTGGTAATTGGTCTGGAAACGCATATCAGGCTGAATACTAAATCTAAATTATTCTGTGCTTGTCCGAATCAGGAAAGTGAAGTGCCCAATACCAATATTTGCCCGGTTTGTACCGGCCAAATGGGCGTTTTGCCAGCTATTAATAAAGAGGCGATTCGTAAAGCAATTTATTTTGGGAAGGCTGTGAATTCAAGTTTTAAGAATGAAGTAATATGCTGGGATAGAAAGCATTATGAATATCCCGATTCACCAAAAAATTTCCAGCTTACTCAATTCCAAAGTCCGATAATACCGGATGGAGAAGTAAAATGTTTTCGGGAAGATGGCAGCACTTTTAGTGTGGAATTGGAGCAGGTACATCTGGAAGAAGATGCGGCAAAATTGATGCACGAAAGAAATCAGACACTTGTTGATTTCAACAAAGCGGGTGTACCATTGATTGAAGTGGTGACAAAGCCGGTAATTCAAAATATTAAGGATGCTGCTACTTATGCTCAATATTTGCAGAGAATCGTTCAAAACCTGGGTATTTCAGAGGCCAACCTGGAGAAAGGGGAGTTTAAGTCGGACGTCAGCGTATCCTTACGTAAAAAAGGAAGTGAGGATTTGAATCCACGCACCGAAATCAAAAACCTGAACTCGTTTAAGTTTATGATGGAGGCTTTGGTGGAAGAAATCGCCAAGCAATTGGATTACCTGAAGGAACATAAAAAATTCCGCCCAGATCAAACTACTGTGCTTTGGGACGAAAACCTGAAGCAAACGAAAACGATGCGTAAAAAGGAATTTGCAGCAGATTATCGTTATGCTTTAGAACCGGATATCCCTTTTGTCAATATCAAGAAACAAACTGATCTGATTTCGGTTGATGCAAGTCTTTTGCCTTACTCTATTGAATCTACTTTGATTTCGGGAGGAGTAAGACCAGTTGATGCTAAATTTTTCACGTCTGATCCGGTGAGGTCTAAGGTTTTCCTGGCTATAAATGAACAAGTAGGAGATACCCTTTTTGTTGCCAAAACTTTACTCAATAATTTTAAGCCTGAGGAGTATATCCAAATTGGTAATTTGCCAGCTTTTGGTCTGGTTTTTACTGAATTGAAGCAGGAAAAAATCACCTTAGTTTTATTTCAAAATGCTATTAAAGAGTTATTAAATAACCCGGATTTTGATTTCAAAACCTATTTTAACGAAAATTCTATAAGTGAAGAATCGCTTCATTTGGCTATTGAAGAGGTAATACACGCAAATCAATCAACGGCATCAGAAATCAAGGCTGGAAACGTAGGGAAAGCTGGTATTTTGGTGGGTCATGTAATTCAGAAGGTCGGTAAAGGAGCTTCAGGAAAAGTTGTTCGCGAAAAAATATTGGAGCAATTGGCTGCCGATTTAGCCGCTGAAAATTTGGCTAATGAAAAGATAGGTAATATATCCACTAAACCGATAAAACAAACAGTCTCAGAAGATGAAGAACTGCCTGTTACAGAAATTATAATTAAAGAACAGTATCACAGTCATTTGATTGTTGATATTACAGAAGTTACATTAAACCAGCAAATATCGGTGGCAGGCTGGGTAGCCAGCGTACGCGATCATGGTGATCTGGTATTTGTTGACTTGCGAGACAATAGCTATGAGGTACTTCAGATTCGGATGGACCGTTCCAATTTTAAAAATCTGGATGAACTTGCCAAGCTAAAGCCCGAGTCCGTAATTATGGCAACTGGTGTGGTTATAAAAAGGGAAGAAGATGATTTTAATCCGGGCATTCGTACCGGAAGCATTGAGTTGGATTCAAGTAAAGTAGAAATTTTGAATCTGGCTCGTACTTTACCATTTGAAATAAAAAGGGCGAATAAGTCGAATGAAAATGTAAGATTTAAATATAAGTTTTTAGATCACCGAAACGCTGAGGTAAGGCAAGCGATAGTTAACAGGCATCGCGTAATAAAGCTTATTCGCGATATACTTGATGAAGAGCGATTTATCGAAATAGAAACGCCAATACTTACCGCCGGCACGGATGAAGGTGCAAGGGAGTTTATAGTACCAAGTAGAAAATATCCGGGTAAATTTTACACTTTACCTCAGGCACCACAACAGTTTAAGCAAATGCTTATGGTTGGTGGATTTGAAAGGTATTTTCAAATAGCCCGTTGTTTCCGTGATGAAGATTCAAGAGGAGATCGTCAGCCGGAATTCACCCAGTTAGATATTGAAATGGCTTTTGTTAGTATGCAAGAGGTCATTGACGTCAATACCAAACTTTTCAGAAATATTGTGGAGAAAATCTACGGTAATAAATGGAAATTATTTCCTTTCCGCGTGCTGGATTATTATGAATCCATGGAAAAATACGGCTGCGACAGGCCGGATCTTCGATTTGGACTGGAAATGCAAAATATTACCGAAATTGTTTCAAGTACAGATTTTCAGGTTTTTGCAAAACCAATTGAGCAGGGTGGCATTGTTAAATGTATCAAAGTAGATGGTGCCTTGCAAAAGACCCGGTTATCGAAAGGTCAGATAGAAAAACTAACTTCCATTGCTCAGGAGCATGGTTTGGGCG
>JAHEBN010000169.1 GCA_024645245.1 Jiulongibacter sp.
TTAGGAATTCAAAATTCCTGGCGTTTATCAGCAAATTATCGCTTGCCTTTGGCTTATCCCGATTTTGGTTTGGCCGGAATTACCTATTTCAAACGAATAAGTGCAAATTTGTTTTACGATCATGCCTATGTGAGTGATGGTAAATCAAGCGGTATTTTACAATCGACGGGAATTGAACTGCTTTTCAGTAATACCTACCTCAATTTTATTGAAATTCCTTTGGGTATAAGATTGGGTTATCGTCTGCCCAATGATTTATACGGTGAAAAAGGGCTTTTTGTTCGTTTGGTTTTGGGGCAGTTTTAATTAATAAAATTGAATTAAACCCGATTTTAGTAACTGAATTTAAGCATTAAAAAAGGTTGGAAATTAGGCGAAACCTTACGACTTTCCAAACTTTAAACTTTTTCAGTTAGCATTAAATCAAACAACCACATTCACAATCCGCTTGGGCACAACAATAATTTTCTTCAATGTTTTTCCTTCCATCCATTTAATTACCAATTCGTTGGATAAAACTTCCCTTTCGATTTCTTCTTTCGATGCTTCAGTTGGGAAACTTATATTTACCCGAACCTTACCATTTATTTGAATGGGGTATTCGAAGGCATCTTCTTTCAAATATTCAGGATTAAATATTGGGAATTGCTGCGAAGTTATGCTACCAACTTGATTACCCAATAAAAACCAAAGTTCCTCTGCAATATGTGGAGCATATGGACAAAGAACTACCAGTAAATCCTGCAAAATGGCCTTGTTGTGACATTTTAACTCTGTGAGTTCATTTACGCAAATCATAAAGGTACTCACCGAAGTATTGAATGAAAAAGATTCAATGTCTTCACCAACTTTCTTTATAGCTTTGTGAAGAGCTTTTAATTCTTCTTTACCTGGTTCCCCTTCTGTAAGCAGGGAATTAACATTATTGTCAAAAAACAACCTCCAAAGCTTTTTCAGGAAACGGGCGGTTCCTTCAATTCCTTTGGTATCCCATGGTTTAGCTTCAGTAAGCGGCCCAAGGAACATTTCGTAAAGTCGTAAGGTATCTGCACCATATCTGGCTACCAAGTCATCTGGATTTACCACATTGTATTTGGATTTCGACATTTTTTCGACTTCCGAGCCACAGATGTATTTACCGTTTTCCAGAATAAATTGTGGATCATCACCGATATCATTTCTTGTGGCTTTGAATTTTTCTAAATCCAAAACATCATTATCAACGATATTCACATCAACATGAAGCTTTACTGTTTCGTATTGATCTTTTAATCCATATGATACAAAAGTTATTTTATCCGCTGATTTTAAACGATATACAAAGCTTGATCTACCCTGAATCATCCCTTGATTAATCAGTTTTTTGGCAAATTCTTCTTCCTGTACAAAACCTTTATCTTTCAAAAATTTATTCCAGAATCGGCTGTATAACAAGTGGCCCGTAGCGTGTTCGGTTCCACCTAAGTACAAGTCCACGTCTTTCCAATATTCAATTGCTTCTTTGGATGCAAACTCCTGATTGTTAGTGGGATCCATGTAGCGATACCAATACCAACTACTGCCTGCCCAACCTGGCATGGTAGATAACTCGTAATCGTATTCGTTTTTGTATTTCCAACCTTCGGCTCTTCCTAATGGAGGTTCTCCGCTTTCCGTAGGTTGGTATTTATCGATTTCCGGCAGAATTAGGGGTAAATCCTGCTCATCCAACAAATAGGGCAGGGCTTCTCCGTTTTCTAAGGTCTTATAAAATACAGGTACCGGCTCGCCCCAATAACGCTGACGGGCAAAAACGGCGTCACGCAGGCGGAAATTCACTTTTCCTTTTCCTACTTTATTCTCTTCTAGCCAGTTAATTAACTTATCTACAGCTTCTTCGTAAGTTAAACCGTTAATCATGCCGCTGTTTATGTATTTTCCTGCTTTGGTGGCATCGGCAGCCTCTTCCAGGTTTTGCTGTGCATCCGAAATTGCCGGAATAGGTAAATTGAAATGGGTGGCAAATGCCCAATCCCGCTGATCACCGGATGGTACAGCCATCACAGCTCCGGTACCGTAACCAGCCAACACATAATCGGCAATCCAAACGGGTACTTTTTCCCCATTAACAGGATTTATACAGTAGGCTCCGGTAAATGCACCGCTTACTTTCTTTACATCCGAAATCCGATCTAATTCAGAGCGTTTTACGGTTTCTTCTATATAGGCATCTACACTTTCTATATTTTCGGGAGCAGTAATCAAGGGAACCAACTCATTTTCAGGAGCCAATACCATAAAAGAAACGCCATAAATGGTATCTACCCGGGTGGTAAATACTTCCACATGATTTACCGCTTCTCCGTTCATTACCACCGGATTTTCCAAAGGAAATTTTACGGAAGCACCTTTTGAGCGGCCTATCCAGTTTTTTTGCTGCTCTTTCAATGATTCTGACCAATCGATAGTTTCTAAACCATCAATCAGGCGATCGCAATATGCGGTGATTCGCATCATCCACTGCTTCATTTTCTTTTGAATCACCGGATATCCACCTCTTTCCGACACTCCGTCTTTTACCTCGTCATTCGAAAGCACCATGCCTAGCTCCGGACAGAAATTTACAACCGATTCCGACAAATAGGCGATCCGGTAATCCAGCGTTATCTTATATTGTTCTGTTTCCGTTTTAGCATTCCATTCGGCTGCCGTAAATTCCGGAAGATCATCCGGGCAGGCCGCTTTCAATCCATTTGTTCCGTTTTTTGAAAAATGAGCCTTTAAAGTCTCAATATCTTCCGCACGGTCGTTGGCTTTATTATACCAGCTGTTAAAAAGCTGCATAAATATCCATTGGGTCCATTTGTAATAGCCCGGATCTGAAGTACGGATTTCACGGCTCCAATCGTAGCCAAAACCTATATTTTTAAGCTGTTTTATATAGGTTTCAATGTTTTTCTCCGTTGTAATTGCCGGGTGCTGACCCGTTTGTATGGCATATTGTTCAGCGGGCAGACCAAAGGAATCGAAACCCATCGGGTGCAAAACATTGAAGCCTTTTAGTTTTTTATATCTCGCGTAAATATCAGAAGCAATGTAACCCAGCGGATGACCTACATGTAAACCAGCCCCGGATGGATACGGGAACATGTCAAGTACATAAAATTTAGGTTTGTTAGGATCGATTTCGGTCTTGTATGTCTGGTTTTCTTCCCAGTACTTTTGCCATTTCTGCTCTATCTCGCGGTGATTGTATTCAGCCATTTTTGCTTGTAAAAATCTAAATTCCCGCAAAAATAGGGAAATAGATTTAAAGAGTTTAGTTGAATTCAGAAACTTTGAAGGCTTTACGACAATAGACTTCGTGGCTAATAATCAAATTAATTTATTAACAACATGAACTAGTGGAGAAGTTGTGCTTTTCTGATAAAGAAAAAAAGAGCCAAATGTTCAAAAAATACACCTGGCTCACTTTATAACTATTTTCCAACAATTGCTATCAGACGAGCTCAATGATCATGGCACTTGCACCACCACCTCCGTTACAAATAGCAGCCATGCCGGTTTTGGCACCTTTTGTTTGAAGCACATTGATTAATGTAGTAATAATTCTGGCACCGGAAGCTCCCAATGGATGACCAATAGATACCGCACCGCCAAATACATTCATTTTACTATATTCAATACCGAAATGAGCCGCAAAAGCCATTGGAACAACAGCAAAGGCTTCATTTACTTCAAAATAATCGATGTCTGAAATGCTTTTTCCTGCCACCCTCAGTGCTTTTTCAGCAGCAATTACCGGTGCTAATGTAAACCATTCCGGTTCGCGTGCACCATCGGCATAGCTGACGATTTTAGCAATAGGTTTGAGTCTGTGCTGACCGACAGCATCGGCAGAAGCGAGTATCAAGGCTGCTGCTCCGTCATTAATAGTTGATGCGTTGGCCGCTGTTACAGTTCCATCCTTTGTAAAAACGGGTTTTAAGGTTGGTATTTTATCGAAAAATACTTTTTTGTACTCTTCGTCTTCTGTTAATTGAGTTTTATTTCCTTTTTTATCGGTAATTTCCACCGGGACAACTTCTTTTGCCATATTGCCGTTTTGCCAGGCCTCAGCAGCTCTTTTATAGGAATTTATGGCGTATTCATCTTGCTGTTCCCTGGAAAAATTACCTGAAGCAGCAGTAGCATCTGCAAAACAACCCATTGGATTATGAGCATAGGCATCTTGCAATCCATCTTTATAAAGGCCATCTATTAATGTGCTGTTACCATATCCGTAGCCATATCGAGCCTTTTCTAAATAAAAAGGAATATTTGTCATGTTTTCCATTCCTCCAGCCACTACCAGGTTATTCTGACCTAATTGAAGTGTGGCCGCTCCTAACATAGCTGACTTCATTCCTGAAGCACACAATTTGTTCACCGTAGTACAAGGAACTTTTGCTGGCAAACCTGCAGCCAAAGCCGCTTGACGAGCCGGACCTTGTCCTAAATTGGCTGAAACCACGTTGCCAAAAATCATTTCATCCACCATTTCGGGATTTACTCCGGAACTTTCCAGAGCTCCCTTGATTGCAGCAGCACCTAAATCAATGGCTGATAATGACTTATACATTCCACCGAAACTTCCCAATGCGGTTCTTTTGGCGGCGACAATAAAAACTTCTTTCATTCTTAATACTTATTTGTTTTACCAATTTCTCTTTTTGAAGCCAGACAAGGCAAAATATAGGATGTAAATATATAAGGGGATTAACAATAAATAAGCTTTTTGCGTACTGAAAGTATCGGCAAGGCTGCCATAAACCAAAGGTAAAATGGCCCCACCGGCAATCATCATGATCAGCCAGGCCGAACCAATTTTGGTAAATTTACCCAAACCATTCAAAGCAAGCGGCCAAATGGCCGGCCACATTACAGCATTGGCAAAACCGAGCAGTGCAATACAAAAGACGGAAGTAAATCCAGAAGTTATAACAGCCATTATTGTAACAACTATTCCCAATATACTGCTATAAGTCAGCCACTTTTGCTGCGAAATGAATTTCGGAATCAGCAAAATACTTAAAATGTAACCAGACATCATAAACCATAGGGTATAAGTTCCGAAGTCTTTAGCTTCTTCCTGAGGAAAGCCAAGCGAAATACCGTAGCTAATTATAGTATCGCCTGTAATTACTTCAAGGCCAACATAGGAAAAAAGAGCAATCAGTCCCAAAACGAGACTCGGGAATTCGAAAACTGATTTTCTGGAAGAAATTAATTCATGATCCAGATCATCCTGCTCTTCATTAACTTCCGGCAGGCTTTTCATAAACAGAATTACGATTGCAAGTGCCACCAAAACCCCGGTTAGGATCAAATAGGGAGTTACCACTTTATTTAATTCTTCTGCCGGACTTAAGCTTGCTGCCACCACCGAGCCACCTGCCAGTAATAAACCACCAAAGACTTTCTGACTAATTATTCCTGCCGTTTTATTAGCAATGCCCATTATACTGATTCTTTGAGCGGCACTTTCCCGGGAGCCTAAAATAGTAACGTATGGATTTGAAGCTGTTTGTAAAACAGTAAGTCCAATTCCGATCGTAAACAATCCAACGAGAAAAAGAGGATAGGAAACCATATTAGCAGCTGGAACAAAAATAAGCGTGCCAATTGCCATTACAGCTAAGCCCAGACTCATTCCTTTTTTAAATCCTATTTTCTTAAGAATTAGAGAAGTAGGAATCGCCATTATGAAATAAGCTATAAAAAAGGCTGTAGTTACCAAAAAAGAGCTGGTATTATCTAAATCAAAGGCTTTCTTAAAAAAAGCAATCAGGGTACCATTTACCCAGGTAATGAATCCAAAAACAAAAAACAACATCCCGATGATCATCAGGGGTAAAAGTGTACTCTCCGATTTTTTAGACATAACAGTTCAGGGTTAATTATTAAATTTTTTTAAAAATAGTAAAAGCTGTTCTATATTTTACATTACCTTATAAAAAGTTTTTTTACCCTGGTTTAAGGATTGAAAAGAAACCAAAAGCTCTAAAATTTGAAATTGATCAATGTAAGATTGTTTAATTTTATAGTTACTACCGGAAAATTAACAAGCTAAATAATGTAGCATTTCATTAACAATTCTCCAGGTTAATCCTATTCTTTCTAATTTGTTAATATTCAGTGAATTATATTAATTGATAGTATTGTTTGAGCTAAAAATAATTTAAGTATTTATTGTAATTTTACTAATTAAAAGGCAATTAATCCCTTAACTTTCTATTTTTTTTGAACAAAAAATTAAACTGACTCGTTACTATTAACGAACTTCAAATTGGTAGATTAACAGTCTTCCGACGGATTCAGGATGTAGGACACAGACTTTGTTCAAGATAAAGAGTCCGGTAAATGAAATTAAAGTGAATAAAAAAGTAGCAGTTTACAGATTGGAGCATTTCAATGCAGCTCATCGTCTTCATAATCCGGAATGGGATGAAGCTAAAAATCAGGATATTTTCGGGAAATGTAACAATCCTAACTTTCATGGGCATAATTATAATCTGGAAGTACGCGTGGCCGGTGAAATAGATGATAAAACAGGCTATGTATTTGATATGAAGATACTTTCGGATATTATTAAGGAGCATATTTTGGATGAGTTTGATCACAAAAACCTCAATCTGGATGTTCCTGAATTTAAAAACTTAAACCCTACAGCTGAAAATATAATTACAGTAATTCATTCAAAATTAAGTAAAGCAATAAATAATTCTCAGCTGGATCTACGGGTCAGGTTGTACGAAACTGAAAGAAATTATGTCGAATACCCAGCATGAAGATTTGGAGCATGATCATTTCATGACCAGTTTGAATACTCCCCTTCGTCCGGATGCATTTGTTATGGATGATGAAACCAAAATGAACCTTATTGAAGGGCATTTTAAGGAAATAATGCAGATAATTGGTTTAGATCTTACAGATGATAGCTTGAGTGGAACGCCACGAAGAGTGGCAAAAATGTACATCAAAGAGCTGTTTTCTGGTCTTAATCCGGCAAACATGCCACAGCTCACGCATTTCTCCAATCATTACAAATACAAAGAAATGCTTGTGGAGCGGGACATCATGTTTCACAGCAATTGCGAGCATCATTTTGTTCCCATAGTTGGCAAAGCTCATGTAGCATACATTTGCAATGGTCACGTAATTGGTCTGTCGAAATTACACCGCATAGTGAATCATTTTGCTCGTCGACCGCAGGTTCAGGAGCGAATGACTATTCAGATAGGAGAAGCTTTGAAGAATGCTCTAGGTACTGAAAATGTGGCTGTTATTATTGATGCCGATCACATGTGTGTATCCTCACGTGGCATAAATGATCAAACTTCCAGTACCACAACCTCGTTTTTTGGTGGGGAGTTTAAAAAACAGGATAAAAGAGATGAGTTTATAAAAATGATCAATTTAAGAAATAATTGATTCTGGTAAACAATTGATTTAAACTCCGGGTTAATCTTAAAATTTAATCCGGTTTTTTATGTCTGAAAATGTAATTATTGGTGCCTCCTCGGGAATTGGAAAAGCAATATCCGAAAAATTTATTTCCGATTCTCAAAAAGTTTATAGCTTTTCCCGAACATCGCCCGGAATTGCTGAGGTAGAGCATTTTACTTATGATGCACTATCTTCTGATTTTACGGTATTTAATAACCTGCCCGAGAGAATTGACAGCCTTTGTTATTGTCCGGGAAGTATTAACCTGAAGCCTTTTTCCCGAATGACAAAGACGGATTTTGAAAATGATTTTGATCTCAATGTAATGGGAGCAATTCAGGTTATTCAACAATTACTGCCCAGGTTAAAAAAAGCTGAAAACGCCTCAGTTTTGCTTTTTAGTACAGTTGCCGTGCAAACAGGCATGAGTTTTCATAGTAGTATTGCGGCATCTAAAGGTGCTGTTGAAGGATTAACCCGTGCTTTAGCGGCCGAATTTGCAAGCTCAGGTATACGTTTTAATTGTATTGCCCCATCTTTGACAGATACGCCACTGGCAACCAATCTTTTGTCAAGTCCAGAGAAAAGAGAGTCAGCAGGTAAGCGGCATCCCTTAGGTAGAGTTGGTACGCCGGAAGATCTGGCAGAAGCTGCCTTTTTTTTGCTTTCGCCTAAATCAAGCTGGATAACCGGACAAATTATTCATGTGGATGGCGGAATGGGAGATCTTAAATAATTATTCCTCGAAATGTTTTACATTGGTCATCAGTCGGGTAAGATTCCATTCTTTTGTGCCGGTAAAGTCATCTTTTCGCACTTTACAATTTTGCACCTGGCAATAATGACAACATTCGGGTAAGCAAGGATCGGCATGAATAAATACTTCCACTGCCGAATTGTAATTTTTGGCCACAGTTTTTTCGAAAGCCGAAACATCTTCGTGAGCATCGTGTAAATTAAGGTACCAGGGTAAGGTAAGGTGGCAGTCGATGTGAATGTCGGCACCGTATTTTTGAACCCTTAAATTGTGCACATCTATCCAATTTACCCTTCTGTTTTTATTCAGGATTTCCACCAACTTTGTCAGTGTGTCTTCGTCTTGTTCATCCATTAATCCACCAACGGACTTTCTTAAAATCCGGTAACCGTTGTAAATAATAACAATTGCCAGAATGATGGCAAGAATTCCGTCAATAAAGCTGAATCCGGTAAATTTCACCAATATAAGCCCCGCAACTAAAGCCAGACTGCTCAGGCTATCGCTAAGCAAGTGTTTGCCATCAGCGATGAGTGTCATGGAATCATTTTGTTTTCCTTTTTGCAAAAGAAAATAACCTAAAATGCCATTGACAATCATGGTAATGGCAATTAACAGGATTCCGACTTCTATTCGTTGAACTTCTGTTTTCTCGAAAAAAGAAAAAATCGCTGGAAAAAGCATAGAAAGACCAGCAATGAGAATCAACATACCTTCGACTCCACTTGAGAAAAATTCCATTTTTCCATAACCATAGGGGTGGTTAAGGTCTTTGGGCTTGTGAGCTACATAAAGGGAATACCAGGCAAAAGCGGCGGCTGCTACATTTACAATTGATTCCAC